>CAZPXI010000054.1:7693-11988 GCA_964590715.1 uncultured Desulfobulbus sp. | reverse complement strand
TTGCCGTCCACCATGACCTTGACATCGTTGGCAACGTCGGCCAGCTGGGTGCTGAGCCGCACCTTGGGTGATAGCAATACCGGCCTGGATTCCAACATGAAAGGGCAGATCGGAGTGACCAGCAGGGAATCGAGTTCGGCCTGGATAATGGGCCCCCCCGCCGAGAGGTTGTAGGCCGTGGATCCGGTGGGGGTGGAGATAATCAACCCGTCCGCCTTATAGGTTGCAATGTACTCCTCATCGGCCCAGCAGCGCAGCCGCAAAACCCGCTCAACACTGCCCTTAACCACCACGACCTCGTTCAAGGCAAACATGGGCTCCGTGCTGGTGCCGTCTTTACGGATAACCGAAGCCTTGAGCATCATCCGCCGTTCAATATGGATCTCACCGGCAAGAATGGTCTCCAGGGCCTGTTCCATCTCTTCGGCAGCGACCTCGGTTAAAAAACCAAGATGGCCGAGATTGATGCCGACCACGGGGATGTCGAGTTCTCCGGCCCTTGCCGCCACGTGAAGCAGGGTTCCGTCTCCACCCAGGATAACCAGCATATCCATCCCGGCCTCGATACAGCCAAGACGGCTCTGCACCCCGCGTTCCTCCAGCCAGTCGGCAAGCTTCTCACCAACCTTTCTGACCCGGGGACTGTCGTGCCGGGGGATGATTCCGACAAAACGTATAGTCATGAACCGAGCTCTTTAGAGCGCTTGGTTGCCCGGTCAACAGCCGCCATAACCGTTCCGCGCAGACCGGCCTCTTCCAGCACCTGGAGACCGGCAATCGTTGTGCCTCCGGGCGAGGTAACCATACCCTTAAGCACTGCCGGCGGTTCTCCGGTTTCAAGGGCCAGCTTTGCCGACCCGTACACGGTCTGCAGAACAAGCTGCTGGGCAACGGGACGTGGAATACCGGCAAGAACCCCGCCGTCGATCATGGCCTCGATAAAGGTAAACACATAGCCCGGGCCTGAGCCGGAGAGCCCGGTCACAGCATCAAGCAGATTTTCCGGCAGGTGGACACAGGTACCGATGGCGGAAAAAATTTCCATGGCCAGTTCCAGATCTTCCGGGGAAGCTGCCTTGTTGGGGCTGAGCGCTGAGGCTCCGGCCAGGACCAGAGCAGGCGTATTGGGCATAACCCTGATCACCCGCTGCCCGTCCCCCACCACCTGTTCAATGGCGGCGATGGGTACTCCGGCGGCAATGGAAACCAGCAGATGTTGACTGCCCATAAGCGGTTTATACTGTTCCAGTACCAGCTGCATAATCTGCGGTTTAATTGCCAGGATAAGCACCGATGCAAAATCGCACAGATCCGTAGCCGCAGTCGTGACCTGGATACCGTAGGTTTCCTGTAAATACGCACAACGTTTTTCATCCGGCTCGGCAGTCATGATATTGGCTGCCTGGACAAGTCCGGATTCTATCATACCGCGGACCAGGGCCTCGCCCATCTGGCCACCACCAATCAAACCAATTTTTTCTGAAGTGTTCATAAAATATCATCCATCTTGAGTAGAGATCCCGTACCAGGGAGCACCTCTCTTTGAAAAAAAAAGAGCATTGCCCTCTGGTTGCCGATATTGACCGCAGAACCTTCAATCCTGCATTTCGGCACCGGAAATCGAAAATAAACGTGGCTTCAAGGTAACGCAGTCGACAATTCCCTGGATCCGCCTGCGCGGGGATGACGTCGAATTGACAATGACGTTGAATGTACAACTTGTCATTCCAGCAAGGCAACAGGTAGCGCAGACTCCGATCCTGCACCCATGTGCCGACCAACAAGAAATAGAGTTTTTTACTGAGTTTGCTATGGCGCCACGAAAAATAAAAGTATATGTACCAGTTTTTTCCCGGAAAAAGGACAAAAAAAAGCCCGCCGGACTTTACCGGCGGGCTGAACGAAAATGTCTTCCTTGCTACGTCAGTACAAACTATGCGGCACAGGCGGTCTGAGCTAAGGCAGCATCTGGACGGCGAGAGAATAACGGCGGAAATTGGCTTCCGGCAGCCCGGGTTTCACTAATGGCTGTACGATGGGTTCCATTTCCTCTCTTCTGAAATTTCACATATTCCCAGCAGTTGGGATTATCAACAATGGCCTGCATCAGTTCGAGGTGGAGGCTGTGTCCGGAACGATTGGCAACGACATGCCCAAGAACCGGGCCGCCCAAGAGGACCATATCACCAATCAGATCAAGAAGTTTATGGCGGACAAACTCATCATCAAACCGCAGTCCGTCTTCGTTGAGGATGGAACGACCATCCCAGTGAATAGCAATCACATTGTTCAGGTTGCCGCCCTTGGCCAGTCCGTTCTTCCAGAGCTGCTCAACCTGTTCGACAAAACCAAAGGTTCTGGCCCGGGCTATCTCCTGACAGAAACGCTCACGGGTGACTTCAACGCTGTATTTCTGCTCATTAATTAAATTGTCGTCAAAGCTGATCCGGCCGGTCACCTTGAAACCGTCATATGGTTCAATACGGATACTTTTCTTACCGCTTGTCACGTTGACCGGGCTGGTGATGCGAAGAATTTTACGAAGGGCGTGCTGTTTTTTCCGGCCGCCACGTTTAAGCAGATGAATAAACGGTCCGGCGCTTCCGTCCATTATCGGGACTTCATGGCTGTCTATATCAATATGTACATTATCAATACCTGATCCGCGCAGGGCCGCCAGCAGATGCTCGGTGGTGGAAATCTTCGCCCGGCCCTGACCGATCGTCGTGGCCAGGGTCGTATCAACAACCTTGTCCATGTGCGCCGGGACAGCATTTTGGCCTTTGATGTCGGATCGAAAAAAACTGATTCCTGCATTTGCAGATGCCGGCCTGAGTGTCATATTCACAGCCCTTCCCGTATGGAGACCGATACCGCAACAGGTTACCGCACGTTTCAAGGTGTACTGATGAGGTTCAATATATGAGGCCATAGATTTCCTGTGTGCTATAGAGGTTAATTGGATCTATGTCTTATTATTTGCAAATTACACGCCAACTGTAAGAAAACACTGGCAATCGGCCGCGGCTAACAATAATATTGTTACAAATCAACCTGTTAAGCAAACAAACAACCCAACCCGGCACCTGCCGCAATATCAGCACCCCCCGTGTCAAAACGAACACAATCCGTATATAATCGGCAAAGTGTTGATTTTTCGACACAGCTGATAACCCTTCTTAATGAGAAGATTTTTTATCAACAACCGCCCTGACGGTTTCAAGGACCATGTCATTAAACCGCCCCGGAACCTCTACTTGAAGACGGATTCCATATACAGGTACGCCGAAGTCGGCATTGCCGAGCTTGACCATATCCTTTTCCGTAGTCACGATACAGTCGGCTCCGCTTTTTTTAACCCGTTCTCTGATCCGGTGCAGATCATCCTTTTTGTAGGCATGATGATCACTCAAAATCAAAAAATCAAGGGGAATCAGACCACAATTTTCCAGCGTCGTCTTAAACGATTCCGGACGGGCAATGCCGCACAGCCCAAATAACGAGTCAAGCTCGGGCGGATCTTGCGCAAGCACTGTGAAACTGTCCTCTCCCTCACGTTTGACATACCCGACCACCCGACTGCTGCTGGTGTAGACGTCCTTACCGGGAAAGCGCTCCTGCAGGAGATCGGTAAACCGTGTACAGCGCTCAGCATTTGCCTCATTGACCCCGGTCATGACAAAACAGGAACTTCGCCAAAGGGCGGATACAGGCTCACGCAGATCACCTCCTGGAAAGATTCGCGAGTTCCCGGCCAGAAAATCAGCGGAAAACAGGACAAGATCCAGATCCCGGCCCACGGCCATGTGCTGGAAACCGTCATCAAGAAGCAGAACATCCGCTCCCATTTCAACCGCCCGCCGGGCCGGGAGTTTCCGGATAACACCGGTGAGCACCGGCACCCCGGGCAAGGTTTCAGCCAGCAGACGCGGCTCATCACCGACAAATTCCGCCGGCAGCAGAACCTGTTTGCCGTCGGACACCACGTTGACGGCTTCTTTGGTTGCCCCGCCGTATCCCCGGCTGACGACAGCCGGGCTGAAACCATTTTCCACCAGCAAGCGGGCAAGATTCTGTACCATCGGAGTTTTTCCAGTCCCGCCAAGGGTCAGATTTCCAACGCTGATAACCGGAACCGGGAAGTATGTGGTCTTGAACAATCGACGCTGGTAACAACTCTCTCTGAACCGCATAAGTGTGCCGTAAAGTGGAGAGAAAGGCCTCCCCAGGTTAAAAAGCAGTTTTTTTTTCATACATTCCCTCTGTCGTCTGCACCGGTTGCCAATGGGCTGATA
>CAZPXI010000054.1:2547-7593 GCA_964590715.1 uncultured Desulfobulbus sp. | reverse complement strand
CTGATACGGTAAAAACTAAGTTGACGACTGTAAATAAAAAAATTATTCATACCGTCATTCGGTTCATCAGGGTGATTTCTTTTTTTATGCTCTTATTTTTTGCAGTGCAAAATTCCCCTGATGAAGTATGAAAGGGAGAGTACTTGAGAGGTATTTTTTTTCTTCAATTGTAATCAAAATGAGCTACTAGGAGGTTCAGACGTGAAGATGCATCACAAACTGCTGACAATGATTGCCGCAGCTGCCCTGACCGCAGGTATGGCTGCAGGGGCCATGGCTGCCGACACCATTAAAATCGGCGTTGCCGGTGCCCATAGCGGCGACCTTGCCTCATATGGGTTGCCGACGGTCAAGGCCGTGGAGCTGGTTGTAAAAGATGTAAATGCCAAGGGCGGAATCAACGGTGCTCAAATCCAACTGCTGGTGGAAGACGATGCCTGTAAGCCGGAAATGGCCACCAACACCGCGACCAAACTGGTCAGTGAAGGGGTGAATGCTGTTATCGGTCACATCTGCTCCGGTGCAACCAAGGCCGCGCTGCCGATCTACCGTGATGCCGGAATTATCGTTATCTCTCCTTCTGCAACCGATTCCGGCCTGACTCGGAGTGGAGACTATCCTAACTTCTACCGCACCATTGCTCCCAACGATGCCCAGGCCCGCACCGAAGTAGATTTCGTTTTAGATACCCTAAAAGTAAAAAGTATCGCCCTAGTCCATGATAAGGGTGATTACGGCAAAGGGTTTGCTGAAGATGTCAAAAAACTCATTAATGCATCCGGTAAAGCTGAAGTCGTCCTTTTTGAAGGCGTTACTCAGGGAGCGGTTGATTACTCCGCCGTTGTCCAGAAGATCAAACGTTCCGGCGCCGAGGCGGTTATCTTTGGCGGCTACCATCCGGAAGCCTCCAAAATCGTCACCCAGATGCGCAAAAAACGGATGAAAACCATATTCCTCTCCGATGACGGGGTAAAGAGTGACACCTTTATCAAGGTTGCCGGCAAGAATGCCGAAGGTGCCTATGCCACCGGCGCCGCTGATGTATCCAGCAATCCGCTGACCAAGGAATATCGCGACAAGTACCAGCAGGCCTATGGTGCCGAACCTGGAGAATTCTTTGACAATGCCGTTGCCGCTACTCTGGCATTGACCAATGCCCTGGCCAAGGCAGGCTCTACCGACCAGGCCGCTATCGCTGCTGTCCTGCACAGTGACGATGTCGCAACTCCTTTCGGCGATCTCCACTTTGATGAAAAGGGTGATGCCACTGGGATTGGTTATTCAGTATACCAGGTAAGAGATGGTAAATTTATTCAAATTCAGTAAACAACCCGTCAACTTTACTTTGCATCCGGTACAGACACTCCTGTACCGGATGTTTTTTTTTGCTGAAACAGTGTAAGCTGATCTTATGGACTATTTTATAGAACTTTTCTTCAGCGGCCTGACCCGGGGTTCAATATATGCACTCATCGCCCTTGGCTACACTATGGTCTACGGCATTATCGGCCTGATCAACTTTGCCCACGGTGAAATTTACATGATCGGAGCCTTTACAGCCCTGATCGTCTCCACAGTGCTTTCCATCTTCGGACTTCCCTTGCCGGCAATCATCATTCTGACACTTCTTGCTTCGGCAATATGGGCTGCATCCTATGGCTATACAGTCGAAAAAATAGCCTACCAGCCCTTGCGAAATGCGCCCCGACTGTCGCCGTTGATCTCGGCCATCGGCATGTCCATGTTCCTGCAGAACTACGTCCTGCTGGCACAGACTTCGAATTTTCTCCCCTTTCCTGCCCTGATCCCTGACTTTGCCTTTATGGAACCCTATGCCTCCACCGTCGGCTCCTCGGATCTGGTCATCCTGCTGACCACCGCCGTGGTCATGCTGCTGTTGACCTGGCTGATCAAATTCACCCGGACCGGCAAGGCAATGCGTGCAACGGCTCAGGATCGCAAGATGGCCATGCTGGTCGGCATCAACGTCGACAACGTCATATCGATCACCTTTATCATCGGCTCCGCACTAGCTGCCATCGGCGGCCTGCTCATTGCCGCCCATATCGGCCAGATCAACTTTTATATCGGCTTCGTTGCCGGGATCAAGGCATTCACGGCTGCGGTACTCGGCGGCATCGGTTCCATTCCCGGCGCAGTTCTGGGCAGCTTCATTCTTGGCCTGACCGAGGCCTTTGCCACCGGTTATGTCTCCAGTGACTATGAAGATGTCTTTGCCTTTTCCCTGCTGGTCCTGATCCTGATCTTTCGACCTTCCGGACTTCTCGGCAAGGCAACCATAGAAAAAGTCTAGGTGCCGGGGCCGAAAAGGGCACAGGTACTCGCAAAGTTTTCATAGGAAAATTTTCATAAGAAAAAATACTGATGATCTCTTTAAAAGATATTCAAAAAGGTCTGCTGGTCAGTCTCTGGTTTGTCTTTCTGACCTTTCCCCTGATGGTGATCAAGGTCAACCCGATAGAACGGGTGATTACCTGGAGATGGTACAACATGCTCTGGATCGCTCTTGCCAGTTTCTGCTGTTACCTGGGGGTCAGAATATATAAATCCGGACAACTCGCCCGGCATAAACGGATCAAGCTGGGGATCGTAAAAGAACGTACCGCCTGGAGCGTACGCATCCTCAAAGAACCCGGAATCTACATTCCTTTTCTTCTCGTCGTCGGCCTGTTTGCCCTGGTCTTCCCCTGGATTTTTTCAACATACCAGACCAATATCATGGTCACGGCACTCATGTACATCGTGCTCGGCCTGGGCCTGAACATCGTGGTTGGGGTGGCGGGCCTGCTTGATCTTGGTTATGTGGCCTTTTATGCTGTCGGCGCCTACTCCTATGCCCTTTTAAATATGCATTTCGGCCTGGGATTCTGGACGGTGCTGCCCATCGGCGGCCTGCTGGCCGCCTCTTTCGGCATCCTTCTCGGTTTCCCGGTTCTACGACTCCGTGGTGATTATCTGGCCATTGTTACCCTGGGTTTCGGTGAGATTATCCGTCTGATCCTGGAAAACTGGAACGACTTTTCCCAGGGCCCCAGCGGGATTTCCAACATTCCCAGGCCCGGTCTTTTCGGCCTGCACCTCTCCCTGGATCAATCTATTACCTATCTCTATTATCTGGTCATCGGCATGGTGCTGTTCACCATCTTTGTGGTCAACCGCCTGCAGAACTCCCGTATCGGCAGGGCCTGGTTTGCCCTGCGTGAAGACGAGATTGCCTGTCAGGCCATGGGAATCGACAAGACACGAACCAAGCTTACTGCATTCGCCCTTGGGGCCTTCTGGGCCGGAATGGTCGGGGTTATTTTTGCCGCCAAGACCACGTTCGTCAATCCGGCAAGTTTTACCTTCCTTGAATCGGCTATCATTCTCTGCATCGTTGTCCTCGGTGGAATGGGGTCTATCATCGGGGTTATTCTCGCTGCCCTTATCCTGATTCTCATGCCTGAATATCTGCGGGCCTTTTCCGACTATCGAATGCTTGTGTTCGGCGCCGTACTGGTGACAATGATGATATTCCGCCCCCAGGGGCTCATTGCCAATGTTCGCAGAACCTATAAAATACCGGAAGTATAAGCTGAACCACATGGAACCCTTACTCAACATAACCGGCCTGACCATGGATTTTGGTGGGATCAGGGCCCTTGACCACCTGGATCTTAGTGTACAACAGGGTAAGATAGTCGCTCTTATCGGCCCTAACGGTGCCGGCAAAACCACCTTTTTCAACTGCTTGACCGGCATATACAAACCAACATCAGGTGATCTGCTGCTTACCCCTCCCGATCAGGATACAATCCGGTTAAACGGATTAAAACCCAACAATGTTACCCGGCAGGGTCTGGCCAGAACCTTTCAAAACATCAGACTGTTCCCCAACATGACCGTTTTGGAAAATGTGATGATCGGTCGACACTGCCGTACCCGGGCCAAGATCCTGGGCGCTATTTTCAGGAACCGCAAAACGGTTCAGGAAGAAAAAGAAATTGTTGCCTTAAGCCTCTCGATCCTGAAAAAAATCGGGCTGTACGACATGCATGACGAATTTGCAAAAAACCTGCCCTATGGTGCCCAGCGACGTCTGGAGATAGCAAGAGCACTGGCGACTGACCCTCTCCTTCTCCTTCTTGACGAGCCGGCAGCCGGGATGAACCCGCAGGAAACCAGTGAACTCGATGAACTGATTACAACCATCCGTGATGACGGCCTCTCCATTCTTCTCATTGAACACGACATGAAACTGGTCATGAGCCTGTCTGATCATATTTTTGTCATGGATTATGGGAAGAAAATTGCCGAAGGCGACCCCGAAGCAATCCGTAACAATCCAGAAGTCATCAAGGCCTACCTTGGGGAGGATATAGACGATGCTTGAGCTCAAGAGTATCAGCACCTTCTATGGCAACATCCAGGCCCTGCATGATATCAGTCTCAAGGTCGAAGAGGGAGAAATCATCACTCTGATCGGAGCAAACGGGGCCGGGAAATCAACCACCCTCATGTCGATCAGCGGAATAACTCCACCGCGTACAGGGGAAATCCTGTTCAAAGGCAAGCCGATTCACGAGTTAAGTCCTAATAAAATTGTTGGCCTGGGTCTTTGCCAGGTTCCGGAAGGACGCCACATTTTTCCAGACTTGACGGTTGCGGAAAACCTGGACATGGGAGCCTTTCTTCGCAAAGACAAAAAACAGATTGAAGGGGATCTTGAATATATTTACGATCTCTTCCCCATTCTGCAAAAACGCCGCAATCAGCCGGGAGGCAACCTGTCCGGGGGAGAGCAGCAGATGCTTGCCATCTCCAGGGCGCTGATGGCAAGACCACAACTCCTGCTGCTTGATGAACCATCCATGGGACTGGCCCCGCTTGTGACCAAACAGATTTTTGATATTGTCAGAAAAATAAACCAGGAACAGAACACAACCATCTTTCTGGTTGAACAAAATGCCAATCTAGCGCTTAAAGTAGCAGACCGGGGCTATGTTCTTGAAACCGGCAGAATCACCCTGCATGATAAGGCCTCGA
>CAZPXI010000054.1:0-2447 GCA_964590715.1 uncultured Desulfobulbus sp. | reverse complement strand
TATGGATCCGGAACAGCTGATGGAGTCTCTCTCCAAAGAACTCCATGCAACTCTGCAGGCAATGGCCAAGACAAAAGACCTTGAAGAAAAAAGAAAATACAGCGAAATAGTTCACAACCTGACCCAGTCACTGGGCATTTTTCTCAAACTTGCAAGTGATATGATGGGTCTTGATTTTGACGAGTTTGACGAACTTGATGATTACGATACGGAGTGATCCAACCCAAGCATGAAACAGAAGAGCACAGCAGTGAAAGATATTAAGGTAGGAGTCATCGGGGTCGGCTACCTGGGTCGTTTTCATGCCCAGAAGTACGCGGCCATGGAAGGTGTCCAGCTGGTCGGGGTTGTCGATCTTGACCCGGACCGGGCCGAGCAGATCGCCCGGGAGTGCAAAACAGAAGCCTTCACCGATTATCAGCGACTGCTTGAGCAGGTGGATGCTGTCAGTATCGTGGTGCCCACCAGCCACCACCATGAGGTGGCAAAGGACTGTATTGCCCAATCCGTTGACCTGCTGGTGGAAAAACCCTTTACCACCACCCTGGCTGAGGCGGACGAGCTTATCGAGCTGGCCCATGAAAAAAATTTGATCCTGCAGGTCGGTCATCTGGAACGTTTCAATCCGGCAGTGCTTGCCATGCAGCCCCTGCTTACCCATCCGCTGTTTATTGAAGCTCACCGGATATCGGTCTTTAAAAACCGGGGTACGGACGTGGACGTTATCCTGGATCTGATGATCCATGACATCGACATTATCCTCTCCATTATCGACTCGCCCCTGCAGACCATTCACACGGTCGGAGCGCCGGTCATCACCCCGTTGACCGATATTGCCAATGCCCGCCTTATCTTTGAAAACGGCTGCACCGCCAATGTAACGGTGAGCCGGATTTCCATGGACAACATCCGGCGGATGCGCATCTTTCAGCCGGGCCAGTATCTGTCGGTGGATTTCAGTAAAAAAGAGGTCATGTCCATCCGACTCAAGCAGGGAGTCCAGAACAATCAGCCCCTGCCCGACATCTCCAAATACGGATTCCCGGACCAGGATGCCCTTGAGCTTGAGCTGCGGGACTTCGTGACCAATGTCCGCACACGATCCAAGCCGGTAGTTTCCGGGGACGAAGGAAGAAGGGTGCTGGCAATTGCCCTTGAGGTTGTCGATCAGATAAAGAAAAACAGGGAACGGGTCGAGGAAATGCTCGGAACCGATGCCAACTTTTCCGGGCTCGACCTGCCAGAGCTGTAACAGGGACACACCTTTGACGCGCCCCTCCCCTGCCGACGGCAAAAAACAGGTCATGATCGTGACCGGCGAGGCCTCCGGTGATATGCACGGAGCCCGTCTGGTCCGCTCCATGCTGAAACGGAATCCCGCGCTGAGCTTTTGCGGCATGGGCGGAGATGAACTGGCCGCAGCCGGAGTGGAGATTCTCTATGACGCCGCCAAACTTGCCGTTGTCGGCCTCACCGAAGTCATCAGCCATCTCGGCGATATCCTGGCCGCCCGCAAAACGCTGATCCGGCGCATGAAGAGCAATCCTCCGGACCTGCTGATCCTGCTTGATTATCCCGATTTCAATCTCCTGCTGGCTGCCAGGGCAAAAAAACTCGGTATCCCGATATTCTATTATATCAGCCCCCAGGTCTGGGCCTGGCGCAAAGGGCGAACCAAAAAGATCGGCCGACTGGCCGACCGGATCGGGGTTATCCTGCCCTTTGAAAAAGACTTTTATGCCGGATACGGGGTCACAGTCGACTTTGTCGGTCATCCTTTGATGGACGGGGTGCAGACCACTATGACCAGGGAGGAATTCCTAGAGCAACAGGCTGTTCCAGGCGAAAATACAATCATCGGCCTACTGCCCGGTTCAAGGAGTAAGGAGATCCGTAATCTGCTGCCTGATTTCCTGGAAGCGGCAAAAAAGCTCAAGGACAGCCTGGAGACGGACTGCACCTTTCTAATCCCTAAAGCCTCTACGGTTCCTCTTTCTCTGCTCCATGAAAACGGTCTGGCCGAATATGAAAACCAGCTCGACATCCGGGTAATCGACAAAAACCGCTATGACCTGATGGGGGCCTGTACGGCAGTGGTTGCCGCATCAGGGACCGTCACTTTAGAGCTTGCCATTCTTGGGATTCCGACGGTGGTCACCTACCGGGTTTCACCACGAACCTATCGTCTGGGCAGGCTGCTGGTCCGCAATGTTGAGTTCTTCTCACTGGTCAACCTGATCGGGGGACGACGCATTATCCCTGAACTGCTGCAGGATGAAGTCACCCCGCAAGCTGTTGCCGATCAACTTGCACCACTGCTGCTGGATCAACAGTCTCGCCGGAAAGTTCTTAAGGGCTTAAAAGAGGTTCGTGAGCGCCTGGGAAAACCCGGTGCCTCGGACCGGGCCGCAGATATCGCCCTGGAAATGCTTACCGAGAGTCAAACG
>CAZPXI010000053.1:0-12011 GCA_964590715.1 uncultured Desulfobulbus sp. | reverse complement strand
GGGCGACTATTTTGTTCTCAAAGTCAGGCTGACCAAGAACGGGAAGCCTTTCTGGGCCATGACCCCTGAGGAGCTGGCTAAAGAACGCGCCTCGGATTAAGTGTTGCATTCAGGATATAATAGCGCTCTTGCGGCCACGAATTTAATTCCGACCGAAATAGTTTGGTTTTTCAAGGTAATTCTGAGCCTTTCATCCTGCAGCTTTGATTGTTTTTTTAGTTAATAGCACATTATTTTAATCTGTTATCCTGCCTGTCAACCTGACTATGCCTGGTCGGGTTGATAGGTCGGATCCCGGTAGCTCCTCCCTGTACCACATCGTCGCAACACTCCGAAAATCTTGACAGAGTCGCAAATATGCGGCATGTTGAGACATCTCTTTGGTCACCTGTGCTCCATTTCAAATATCGGGGAAATGGTGATCTGACTCGATTTTTTTTCTAATAATGCTCCACCTGAGGAGGCCGCCAATGCATCAAAAAAACAAGATTGTGCTGATAAGTCTTCTGTTTTTCCTCTTTTCCGTAACGATGTCGTACGCCGCCTCCATGGGCATTGTTACCGGCAGTACCAAGGGTACCTATTACCAGTTCGGTTTGAATCTGGCTCAACTCCTCAAGCAGCATGATATTACCTTGAAGGTATCGCCTTCAAACGGATCGGTGGAAAATGTATACGCTGTTTTCAAGCGGCCCAATACCCAGCTCGGCATTGTTCAGGCGGATGTCCTCGCCTTTGTCTCCAGGGTCCAGACCGACCCGGTCTTAAGAAAAATAGCCAGGAAAATCAAGATGGTTTTCCCATTGTATAACGAGGAAATTCATCTGGTCGGCCGGAACACTCTGCAAAGTTTTGCCGATCTGCAGGGTAAGAGGGTCGCGGTCGGCAAAGAGGGGAGCGGTACCTATCTGACGGCGCGGTTGCTCTTTGAGATATCAGGTGTCCAGCCCGCGGAGATGGTGACCATCGGTACAAATGAGGCCCTTGCCGGGTTGAAAGCGGGCACCATTGATGCCATGTTTTATGTGGCCGGTTATCCGGTAAAGCTGCTGACCACCGATATCTCTGCCGAGGATAATCTGGTCTTGCTTCCCATACAAAATGAGGCCATTACCGGGTTCTACCCTCAGACCACAATACCTGCCGGTACATACGGCTGGCAGAAAGAGGATGTGCCCACCGTGGCGGTTAAGGCAGTGCTGATCTCGTATAATTTTCGCAACGCCAACTGTGAAAACGTCGGCCGGGTAGGGAAGCTTATATATGAGAATATGGACTGGCTCAAACAGAACGGTCATCCAAAATGGAAAGCGGTCGATCTGGACTTTCCGCTCAAGGGCTGGCAGCAGTATGACTGTGTGGCTAAAAAACTGGCAACCGTACCCTCTTTCACCAGGAAATCCGATGAGGTCAATCCGGTGCTTGAAGCAATCAAAGAGGTCCTTCAGGAATAGATGGTGTTCCGTTGCAACGGGAGAGAGCTCTTCTCTCCCCTGTGGCAGGTCGTCTGTCTGATCCGGTGCCGGTAAAATAGAGTATCCAGGCGTATCTCATGCATCTACAATTTTATCACTTGACTAGGCCTCCTTTCCAGCTCGCCACGGATCTTGATTTTTTCTGGAAGGGAAAGAATTACGATCCGTCTTTTGATGTCCTGAAGTACAGCCTTGAACACCATGGCGGGCTCAGCCTGCTGACCGGTGCGGCGGGCAGCGGCAAGAGTATGGTTGTGCGGGCGCTGTTGAATGCACTGGGGAACAGCGTACGGGCTGCGGTTATTCCTGATTCCAGCCTGACCAGCAAGGAATTTTATGATCTGGTTGCACACGAATTTGATCTGGCTGCAGGCATAGAAAACCGCCGGGTTTTTCATGATCATATCCATGTCCTGCTGCAGGAGGCCGGGAAAAACAATCAGCAGGTTCTACTCGTTGTCGACGAGGCCCAACAGCTTTCCCCGCAACTGATCGATGAGATCAGTGCGCTTATAAACCTTGAGCCGGTTGATTCCGGCGGACTCGGCATATGTCTGGTCGGGCAGTCCGATACTGCTCAGGATCTGGGGGCTCGAGTCAGTCAGGCCTTTGAGAATCATGTTATTGTTCGCTACCACCTCGCTTCTTTTACTGCGGACGAAATTGAAAAATATATACAGCATCGTCTGGAGGTCGCCGGTGCCGATAGACGGATTTTTTCCGATGATGCCATCCTGGAGATTCATCGCTCTTCCGGCGGTTATCCCGGGCAAATAAATATCATCTGCGATCTGGCACTGTTTACCGGGTACACTGAAAATGCTGCTGAAATAGGCCCGGCAATTATTCAGACGAGTGCTGCCAAATTGCAATTTCCCGGCATGCAGGAAACGCTTGGGGATACCTGTCCGGCTGTAACACCAGCCGATCTGGAGACCGAAGACAAGAATCTTGTCCAGGAGGAAAAGAATGAGGCCGGGCCCGCAGCGGAAGACGTTGCTGAAGCAGCAGTTGCCGCGGAGGCCGGTGGCCGGTCTTTTGCACTACCTGCCCTGGCCGTGCTCATGGCCCTGGTCTTTGCCGGAGGGGGATATGCCTTGTACACGAAGCGGGCAGATACGCAGTCGCTTGCCCTACCGGCGGTTATCGATCCTCCACCGATTGTCGACACAACGGCTTCCCCGGCACAGAAAACCGGAAAAGAGCCGAGCGATTTTGATGCGGTTGGCTACTCTCCACCCGGTGAGGAGAATTTTTTCGGCGAACAATCGGTTAAAGGGGAAACGCCACCCGTTGCCGCCCTAGATACGGAACTCGTTCCTGCTGGTGATTCTGCGGCAGAGAACATCGAAGAGGTTGCCGAGGAAACTATCCCGGTCTCGTCTGAATCTGCTCCGGATCGTCTGGAAGTTCAGGCGCTCCAGGTGGAAGAGAGCCTTTCGGCAACGCCGGCTGCCGAGGAGGCTGCAACGCCGAAACCGAATGATATTGTAACCCCGCCTCAGCAGGAATCCGTAACCGCTGCAGTTTCGAAGGAAGCGGTTGCCGGTACGGAAACAGTCGTGAAAGAGGAGGTCGTCGAGGTCTCCCCGGCAGCCGAATCCGTTGTTGAGCCTGCACGGGAACAGCAGCAGGCAATGGATGTTGATACTTCTCCGGCGGAAACAGAGCGGAGAATGGAAAAAAATACGGATGTGCCACCGGCCAGGACCGGGAAACCGGAACTGGAGCAGTTTTTTGAGGCCGGAGCATTTGTCTCCCCTTCGTCTTCTTCACCTCAAGTAATCAAGACGAGTCAACGCGCTCGTACGGTCGGAACTTCCCCGAAAAAAGAAATTAAAATTAAAATAGAGCCAACACCTCAGCCGGATCCGGAAGACCTGATCGACTGGTTGTTGAAAAAAAAGGAACAGCATGCGCAATAACCAGCGGGCCGCCGATGCCCTGCGACCGGTAACTCTTGAATATAATGCCCAGCCTCATGCCGATGGTTCGGTCCTGATAAAGATGGGCGGAACCCATGTCCTCTGCGGCGTGTCGGTTGAGAATAAGGTGCCGCCGTTCCTGCAGGGAAAGGGAAAGGGGTGGATTACCGCTGAATACGGGATGCTGCCCTGTGCTACCCACAGCCGGGGCAGGCGGGAGGCAGCGGTCGGTCGTTCCGGCCGAACCTACGAGATCCAGCGCCTCATCGGCCGTTCTCTGCGAATGATGGTCGACCTGCACGACCTTGGTGAACATACCCTGCGGGTGGACTGTGATGTGATCAATGCCGACGGCGGCACCCGCTGCGCATCCATTACCGGTGCGGCCCTGGCTCTCAGACAAACGCTGGAGAGAATGGCAGCCGGTGGAAAAATTGAAAAAATTCCGGAAATTCTGCCGGTGGCGGCAGTCAGTGCCGGGGTCGTGAACGGAGAACCCGTACTTGATCTGGACTATGGCGAGGATTCATCGGCCGAGGTTGACGCCAACTTTGTCATGAGTGGTGATGACCGCTTTATCGAACTGCAGTGCACTGCAGAGGGACAGCCCTTTGATCCGGAAATGCTGGCCCGGATGAGTGCACTGGCCCGCAAAGGCATCCGCCAACTTTTTCAACTGTGGCAACAGCCGGTAGGCTGAGAGTTCGGATTGTCCGGGTTGATTTTTCTATTGCACAATGGCGAAACCAGGTAACTGCTCAGGGGTGCCTTAGGTTCCGTGAGGTGCTGAATATTTAAGCAAACAGATCACCCAACGCCTTGCCCAATTGTGCAATATCATAGGGTTTTGAGACAAAACTCCTGAAACCGTGACGTTTATACTCTGCCATTACAGGGTCATTGGCATATCCGCTTGAAACCAACGCATTGACTTCAGGATCAATGCGAAGAAGTTCCTGCAGGGTTTCTTTCCCGCCCATTCCACCCGGTACGGTCAAGTCAAGAATTAGTCCGTCAAAAGGATCTCCGTCCCTTTGAGCTTTTCTGTACACTTCAACGGCCTCTTGACCACTTGTCGTAGTCTCGACCTTGAAGCCCATCATGTCCAACATATGCGTTGCAACATCAAGAATTGCAGGATCATCATCCATGAGTAAAATCTTCTTAGTGCTTTGAGGCAATTTTTCATTTTCTTGTTTTGCCCCTGCGGCAGTCTGCTCTTCAGATATTGGAAGAAAAATATGAAAGGTTGTTCCTACACCGATTTCCGATTTTGCAGAGATGAACCCATCATGCTTTTTAATAATTGAAAACGAAACGGCAAGCCCCAGGCCGCTTCCTTCCTTTTTGGTGGAAAAATAAGGATCAAAGATGTTGGCAAGGTCTTTTTTCTGGATTCCAGGGCCCTGGTCTTGAATCTTTATCCAGACATATTTTCCTTTTTTAAGAGGAACTGATTCCAGGTCACCAATGGTTGTATTCTCGGCGGAGATAGTAATCGTACCTCCTTCAGGCATTGCCTGGTCGGCATTTTTAACCACATTCTGGATAACTTGACTGACCTGCCCTTTATCAATATTAACCGGCCGGAGGTGCTCCGGTATCAGCAGGTTGCAGGTAACATTTGACCCGGTTAAAGCAAAGCCCGCAGACTCCTTGATCAGTTTACCTAGTTGTGCCGGTTTTCTGATAGGCTGCCCGCCTTTGGAAAAGGTGAGCAACTGTTGTGACAGGTCCTTGGCCCTTGAAGCGGCCTTTTCAGCTGAAGCCAACGGGGTGGTAATTTTTGTATCGCTCCCTGCATGAATTTTTGCCAGTGAGATATTTCCGACTATTGCCGTTAGTATGTTGTTGAAATCATGGGCAATACCTCCTGCTAAAACACCGGTTGACTCAAGCTTCTGTGCCTTCAGGGTCTCTTCCTCAAGTTGCTTCCGGGCTTTCAGCTGATCCGTAATGTCACGAACATGTTCCACCACACCGATTATTTCACCGGAATCATTCTTGATGGGATATGTGAACAGTTCAAGTGTCCCGGCAACGCCCTCCGCCTTTATAAAAGGAACTTGTTCCTTTTCCAGTTTTCCGCTCTCAATTGTCTTAATCGTGGGACAGATTTCACACGGTTCCGATCTGCCATGATAGGCTTCATAACATTTTTTTTTCCCTTCAAAAGGAAGCTTACCGGCATACCATTCCCGCATGATTGTATTGACCCGGATAACATTAAAGTCCGTATCAAGTACACTTATTCCATCCTGTATTGCATCCAGGACTATCTGGAGGAAATTTTCATTTTCTTTCAATGCATTTTCAGTCGCCACTCGCTCGGTGATATCCCGTATGATTCCGACATAACCCAAAACATTACCTTGAGAATCTCTGACTGTTGTACCAAGCGTTTCCCCGGGGAAGGTGGATCCATCTTTCCTGAGGTACTGCATCTGGTATATTTGTGGCTGTTTCTGCACCCGAACATTGTACCGTATTTTTCCCTGTTCTTCAAAATCTCCGGGGTTGGCATAAAGAGTTCTGGTTTCTTTTCCCTGCAGCTCCTCTTCTGTGTATCCAAAGACGGGTTCCAGGGCGGAGTTGACCATCCGAACCCTGCGCCGGTCATCGACAAAGACCACAACATCTGAAATCGAATTAAAGATGGCTTCAAATTCAGCCTCTCTTCTGGCAAGCCGGTCATCCGATTTTTTCTTTTCGGCCATCCTTTTTTTTCGTTCAATCTCAAAGCCGATTCTCTGACCGAATATTCGTAAGAGATCCTCGTCCTCTTCTGTAACGTCATGATGTTTGTCATCGAGCAGACATATAACCGCAACGACGGTCCCCTCATTATCCAGGGCTGGAAAACCGCAATAAAAATCGGCATCATGCTCTGTTAAAAAGACAGCTTCAGGGAAAGCGCTGCTGACATCATGATAGATCCGAAAGTCTTTGGTGCTCTGCACGGTCGCACAGGGCGTGTTGGCAAGCTGGCATTGACCGGCATCAATGAAAACTTTTCCATCGTCGTAGACACTGAGAAACTGTAATGTTTCTCCCTGTATTTCTGACAAACAGACAACTTTGACTTCGAGGAGTTCACCGATCATCCTGGCAATTTTATTAAAAATGTCTACAGGCTCTCCGGAAAGAGTCAAGCTGAGCTCGGCAAGCTTTCTCAACCTTTTCATGCTGCTGGCTTTTTGAGGGGCATTTTTTGGTGGGGTGGGATAAACCATTACAAAAGATTCTTTTATATTTTTTCTTTTGGGGCTTGCAGGTGAGAATTTTTATTAGGTTGTGCTGTGTTTATACCACAAATTATTATACTGCACCAAAGAATAATATATATTCTTAAGAGAATGAGATTCGTTTTTGAATTTCAGATGGTTACCCGGTTCCTGTCTGTTAAGGGGTCTTTGAAGCCGGGTGAGGTCGTCAGGTAAAAAGGAAGTTGACCGCTAAAAAAACAGATTTGATCATTTCTTAACCTTGCAACTTGTTGTATTTGCGCACAGTGTAGCTGACATTATGGACTTTTTAGGACACCGACAATTTTCACGTCCCTGATCGCCCTATCTATCCAGCTTGTTTTCCGTGCTCAACCAATCAAGCAAGACCAGCCCGTCAGGGGTAAATGGTTCTCTCGTACTTAAGTCAAGGGCCTCATCAATTTCCATAAAACAGCCGTCCGCGACTTCCTCCGGCTGCAGAATAAACGGGCCTTCGTGGATACAGGAAAATATGCGTCCCCAGACCCGATTGTCGGCATCTTCATAATACTGATCAAAAAGGAATGTAAGTTTTTCTTTGACGCCAAGCTCTTCGGCAAGCTCACGAGCGGCTGAAAGCTCATAACTCTCCCCGGCCTGCACCACTCCGCCTGCCGCAACATCCCAGTAGCCCGGGTAGATGTCTTTGATCATAGTTCGTTGCTGAATAAAGAGTTCACCTGCCCGGTTGAAGACAAGGATATATGAGGCCCGGTGGATGAGCCTCTGCTCTCTCATGATATGGCGGGCGACCACGGCAATCTCCCGGTTTTCACGGTCAACGATCTGAATTATTTCCTGGCCGGGGTCGCTCATGCTTCCGTATCTTCCGGCTCATCCTGTTGGTGCCGAAATTCAAAGGCGCGGTGAATATGTCCCTTTTGTTTGAAATCTCTGGGCAGGGTCTGGTCGGTTATCTCAAGGATATCAAAATCCTGATACAGGTGGTCAGATAAAGAAAATTTCCGATAGTTGGTGGAAAATAAAAGAAGTCCGTTTTGAGACAGACGCGCCATTGCCAGCCGCAGGAGTTCCTCATGGTCGTCCTGGACGGAAAAGGTTCGCTCCTTATGACGGGCGTTGGAAAATGTGGGTGGGTCAACAAAGATCAGGCCGTAGCGCTGCCGTTCTCTTTTGAGCCACTGCATGCAGTCAGCTTCAATGATGGTGTGCAGCGATCCACCGTACCCGTTTAAGGACAGGTTGGCCAGGGTACGGCTCAGGTAGTTTTCCGAAACATCAACAGTCGTGGTGGAGGTCGCACCGTGCATGGCGGCATAGACCGTGGCCGAGCCTGTATAGCCAAACAGGTTGAGGAAGGTTTTTCCCTGGGCCAGTTCGCCGATTCGGGCCCTGGTTTTGCGGTGGTCAAGGAACAGACCGGTATCCAGGTAGTGGGTGAAGTTGACCAGGAAGCGGGCACCGCCCTCGTGCACCTCAAAGAGTTTGCCCCCGCCTTTTTTCTTCTGGTACTGTTTTTTCCCCTTCTGTTGCGATCTGGTTTTGATAAACAGCTGGCTGCGTTCAAGGGAAAACAGCTCCCGCATGACCTGCAGGCAGGTGTTAAATCGTTCAGAGGCCTTTTCGGGCTTGATGGTTTTGGGCGGCGCATATTCCTGGATGTGGACCCAGCCCTCGTAGATGTCAATGGCCAGATTATACTCCGGCAAATCGGCATCATAAAGACGAAAACAACTGATTGCAGTTTCCTGGGCCCAAGGGCGCAGGTGGAGCCAGTTTTTGCGGATCCGGTTGGCAAGATCGCTTCCCGGTCCGGTTATCTCAGTATCCGAGAGCTGGAGTTCCTGCACGGGCCGTTCACCCTTCTCTTTCCAGTCACCGGTTAAAAGACGGCATTTGATCGGTCCGTTGTAGAGTGCGTGCCGACCTGTCCAGTGAAGTCCGATCATGTCGGCCAGATCGGGGTTGGCCGAGAAAAATCCCATTTTCCAGCCCTGAAAATCCTCTGAAAATCTGCGGCCTAAAAAGCGATACAGATATTTGACCGCCTCTTTTTCAGACAGCCGTTCACCATAGGGCGGATTGGTGATCAGCAGACCGTTCTTTCCGGGACAGTGCAGGCTGGCCAGTTGGGCCTGCTTAATGATGATCATGTCCGTAAGGCCGGCACGTTCCACATTTTTGCGGGCCGCCGCTACCGCCTTGGGATCGGCGTCATAGCCAATGATTTGAGGCCAGGGGCGCTCGTGCCCGGCCTCTTCACGTTCCAGGGCCTCTTCCACAAGTTTGTCCCATGTCTTTTTGCTGTGCCGTTTCCAGAACATGAATCCGAAATGTTTCCGCTGCAGACCCGGGGCCGAATCGCTGAGGATAAGAGCGGCCTCGATCAGCAGGGTGCCGGAACCGCACATGGGATCAAGCAGAGTGGCATCGACAGGAAAGTTTGTATCAACCCCGCTTAAATCGGCAATAGCGGCGGCCAGAGTTTCCTTGAGGGGCGCGATGCCCGCCTGCTCACGGTATCCGCGCCGGTGGAGGCTGTCGCCGGAGAGATCAATGGCCAGACTTGCCCTGGTTCCCTTGATGTGCAGGTTGAGCCGGATCCCGGGCCGGTGAACATCAATGTCCGGTCGTTTGCCGGTCCGGTCCCGAAAGTAGTCTACAATGCCGTCTTTGACCCGAAGCGAAGCAAAATGGCTGTGGGTGATGGCGGAGTCGGAAAGTGTGCAGTAGACGGCAAAGGTCGCCTTGGGCTGAAAATGTATATCCCATTCGATTGCGTTTATGTGCCGGTAGAGAGCATCGGTATCCGGAGCGTCAAAGGTTGCTATCTGCAGGAGGATGCGCGAGGAAAAACGTGACCAGAGGCAGGCCCGATATGCAGTTTCCAGGCCGCCGTTCCAGGAAACCGCACCTGGAGTGGTCATCACGTTTTTGCCGCCGAAATCCTGTATTTCAGTCTTGACCATATTTTCCATCCCTGCGCTGCAGGTGGCGGTGTAGAGCTGCGGTTGTTTGTTGGTGTTGCGCTTGCGTCTAATTGTTGTCAATTGTTTGTACCAGAAAGTCAGGGGGCCGGGGCTTGGTGCCCTGGAAAATAACAAAGGGAAAGATCTTCTCGCGAAGAGCGGATCAGCTGCCTGGAACTATTGCACAGCCTTCTGTTTTGTACAACAATAAATTGATCTCCGACATGGGCATGCTCAAGGTAATATTTCTTGCTATCCAACCGGTCGAGGCATATTATACACAATAAGCGGGAGCAGATCGGAAAAATTGCACGGGATGTTTGGAAAACCGAATAGGACAGCAGGTGGCAAAGAAATCCGTCAGAATTTTTATCGTACTCAGCCTGTTGTTTGTCAGTCTGAATATCATATTTGTCCTGATCAACTTTTACTCGTCGAAAAAGGCGCTGAACAACCATTTTGTTCAGGTTGGCCGTGAGATTGAAGCTGCCTTTATTCAGGCCCAGCAGGCAACGGAACAGCGTATGCTGCAGATTGCCGTCTTTGTTGCCGCCGACCCTGAAGTGCAGCAGTTGTTTCTGGCCGGTAAAGAGGCGGTGGCTGCCGAGGGCGGCGGACCCGGGGGTGAGGTGGCTGCTGCTGTCCGCCTGAAGCTCTACCGGCGGCTTGCTCCTTCACGGGACAAACTGGCCGCCGAGTACGACTTTCGCCAGCTGCAGTTTCATCTTGGCCCGGGCGCCCTGTCTTTTCTTCGTGTTCATGCGCCGGAAAAGTTTGGTGACCGCATGGAAACGGTCAGGAAAACCGTGGTGACGGTCAATCAGACGAGGGAGCCGGTTTCCGGCTTTGAAACCGGTCGGATATATTCGGGTATTCGCGGGGTCGCTCCCGTCTTCGCCGTTGATCAGGCCGGCGGCGACCAGATCTATGTCGGAGCTCTGGAGGCGGGCACATCATATCAAACCACCCTTGAAAATGCGGCTGAGCCACGACATGTCGGCATGGCTGTCCTGTTGACCCTTGATCATCTCAAAGCGCATGTCTGGCCGGAGTATCTTGAAAAACTGGTACGGAAAAATCCGTCGATCTCCGGCCTGGTTCTTAAGGCGACCACCGATCCCGGTATCATGCCCATACTCAACAAGGGACTGTTGCCGTCCGGGCTGCAGAATTTTTCCTGGCAAGTGGCCGAGATTGACTCGGTTCCTCAGCTGATTGTTCGTTTCCCACTCTATGATTTTTCCGGGATCAGGGATCAAGCCCTGCCGCCGGTGGGCAGTGTCGTTGCCTGGCGGGATGTCAGCCGGGATAGAGAGATTTTTACTCACAGTCTGCAAACGAATATTTTGTATGGATTGTTTGGTTTTATACTCACCGAGCTTCTGCTCTATTTCGGTATTCATCTCGGAGCAAAAAAGTTGGAGAATCTGGTTGCCCAGGGACGGCTTGAGCTTGCCCACAGTCTTGAAAAACTGCAGGAAAGCGAGGAGAAATTTCAGGCCATGGCCGAGTATTCCGTGGACTGGGATGCCTGGTATGGAGTCGATGGACGGTATCTCTATATCACCCCGAGCTGCAAGGATATAAGCGGCTATGCCAGGGAGGTCTTTTCCCGGGATCCTGATTTTTTCATCTCCATTATTCATCCCGATGACCGGGAACCTTTCCTCAATCACCAGAAGCGGCATCACCTCGGAGCCTCGGAACCGGCGGAGATTACCTTTCGCATTTTGCGTAAAGACGGAGAAATGCGCTGGATCTGGCATAAGTGTCAGGCAATGTTTGCCCAGGACGGAACCTGGCGGGGGCGGCGGACTACAAATCGGGATGTGACGGAGTTGAAGGAGGCGGAAGGAAAATTGAAGCGGCTCTCGACCACCGATCCCCTGACTGGGGCTTATAATCGGCGGATGTTTATGGATATGTTGTCCCGGGAGATGACCAGAAGCGGCCGCTATGGGGAGCCGTTTTCCCTGCTCATGTTTGATATCGATCATTTTAAAAAAGTGAATGATACCCATGGCCATGATATCGGCGACCGGGTTCTTGTTGAAATGGTGGAACTGAGCATGGAGCTGATTCGTCAGTCCGATATCCTCGCCCGCTGGGGCGGTGAGGAGTTTATGGTACTGCTGCCGCAGACGAATCCGGATATGGCACTAGCCCTGGGTGAACGGTTGCGGCAGCGGATCAGTGAGTACCCCTTTACCGAGGTCGGCAGATTGACGGTGAGCATCGGTGTGGCTCATCAGCAGCAGTTGGACACCATTGATTCCCTGTTGAAACGAGTTGATACGGCCCTGTACCGGGCCAAGGAAACCGGCCGTAACCGGGTGGTTACCGGATAAGCGGCCCCTGCAATGTGAAGAAGACGATATGGTAGTACAACAGCTTTCGAATCAGGATTTGATTGAT
>CAZPXI010000052.1:6827-12322 GCA_964590715.1 uncultured Desulfobulbus sp. | reverse complement strand
CTTTGTATCGATCCTGCCACCTTTCCTGATGAAAGCGAGATTGTCTATACCGCCGGGACCACCCCCAACCCAGAGAAAGCCCTGATCCGGGCCCTTACCGAGGTGGCGCAGCTGGCCGGGGATTTTAATTCCGGTTCCAATTATGTAGCAAGCGGTCTGCCCAAGCCTCTGTCCCTGGACGAGGTACCCTATATCACCGATCCGGGCATGACAGTTGCCATTGATGAGATGCCGGATTTGACCGATGAGAATATCAAGGTGGAAAATGAGCGATGTCTTGAGGCTTTGAGACGTCTTGATCTGGATGTTTTTGTGGTTGACGTTGCTCACCCGACGCTCAAAATACCGGCGATTTACACTATTGTCCCGGGGTGTCATTTCAGGGAGCGATCCAGAATCAGTAATGTCGGACTTTTTGCCGCCAAACTGGTCAGTGAGCGTATTGAAGATCCGGAAGCCTGTGTCCGGCAGTTGCGACGGATGCAGAAGATTCTGCCGGAGGCCTATTACCTTGAATTTTACCTGGGTAAAAGCCTCATCAATCTGGGGTTGCTCGATGAGGCCCTGGTTCACCTGGAAAGGGCATTGACCTTAAATCCAGAGGAAGAAGATATCCCCTATATTTATTCGTATCTGGGTGATACCCTTAAAAATCTTGGACGATATGAAGAGGCCGTTGAAGCCATTGAAAAGGGGCGTGAACTTGATGATGAACGGCCCGATTTTCACAATATTCTCGGCGTATGCTATTTTAAACTTGAGCGCTATGAAGATGCGATTGAGCGCTTTCACCGTGCTGTTTATCTCCATCCCTCATCAGCCATTGACTATGCCAACCTTGGGGTGAATTACCGTAAAATCGGCAATAATGAGGAGGCCGTAAAGTATCTGGCGCTGGCCCTCTCTCTTGACTCGAATATTGACTTTGCCGCCGCTCAGCTTGCTGAACTGCAGGCGGCGGTACAGTAATACAATAAAAGGTAAGCGGTCACAGGCACCGCATCTTCGGATTCTCCGCTTACCTGCATAAATCTACGGCACCTGTGGCTGCTTACAAGTTTGGAGTAAATGAAAACGCGTAGTTCTCAACCCTGTGACCGGATATAAAAAAAAGAGGCGGGGAATCCCGCCTCTTTTTCGGTTAGAGCAATTGATTCAGCCGACAGGCTGTTTCAGAGTACTATTTTTCCCATCCCCACCTGTTGACAACCATGGGTACGTCATCTGCAGCTGCAGCTTCAAGAATGGAACCATCAAAAATCTTCACGTTCTTGTAGCCAAGCAGGTCGTGCAGGACAAAATAGCCCATGGCGGCGGCAAGACCGTGGTTGCTGTAGGTGATGACTTCAATATTCTTGTCGGCCGGCAGGTGAATGCCTTTGGCCATCTTCTGCAGGTCTTCTTTATCCCTGAAGTAGGAGGGAGCAAAGTCGACACCGGCAATGGTCATAAAAGATTGCGGCCAAAGCAGGGCGCCGGGGATATGGCCGGACCGGCTGATCTCGCTATTCTTTTCATGACCGAAATACTGATCAGCGATTCTGTTATCCACAAAGTAGACCTTGGATGAACCAATCTTTTTCTTAACGTCGGCAAGAGTTGCTACCTTTGCCGTGACCATCTTGCCGGTGAAATCACCACCAAGGGGAGCGGCAGCTTTTGTTGAAACGGGTTTTTCCGTCTGCTCCCATGCGGCCATTCCGCCATCAAGGATGGCAACATTATTCAAGCCCAGTGCATGAAGCGTCCACAGGGCGCGGGCACTTTTTGCCGTGTCCTTTGATGTAATTCCTTCATCGTAGACAACGACAAAAGAATCGTTGCTGACGCCGTATCCCTGAATCATATCGACCAGATCCGCTTCCGGGGGCATCATAAAGCCTACAAATTCACGGTTCATGCTCATCCACGGGCCAAAGGCCTTGACCGCTCCGGGAACATGTCCCTTCTCGTAGTGGATAAACTCACTGACATCCAGGATAACCATATCCTTTTTGTTTAGATTTTTGGCAAGCCAGTCAACACTTACCAGGGAACTCTGTGCTGCCGTAGCCAAGCCCGGCAAACAGAACATAAACAGGAGAACGCCGATAAAAGACGCTTTTAGTTTGCACACTCTATTCATTCTATTCCTCCAGGGAACGCCGGGAAATCGTATGCAATAACACACCGATTTTCCGGCAAGTTCCGTTTTTTGTATGTGATGCGGCTATGGTCGAAAGCAGGTTCGGCCATGCCTGTTGCTGAACATTGAGCAGCTATCTGGCACTCCGGCCCCAGGAAAAATTTTCCAGAGCCAGATCATCATCGGCACCATATTCGAGCATTGAAGCATCGTAAACGCTGACGTTTTTGTAGCCGAGGATATCACGGAGAACGAAATAATCCATGCCGGCAAATTGCCCGGTGTTACAGTACACAATAATATCCGTGTTCTTATCACTGGGTAAACCAACCCCTTTGATCATCTGGGCAAGCTGCTTACTGTCCCTGATTGTTGCAGGAGCGCGGTTGACACCTGCATTGTTCAGGAATGGGGCAGGCAGGTTGATGGAACCGGGAATATGACCGAATCGTTCAACGTCCGCACGTTTGTCGGCACCGAAATGCTGATTACTGTTCCTGGCATCGACAATAATGGCGTCCTTTTTCTTGACTTTGTCAAGAACTTGTTTCAAGGTCGCCACCTTGGAGGAATCGAGCTTGGCTACAAAGGTACCCGTTTTGCTTTCCGGAACCTTGTTGTCAATGATCCGGCCCTCAAAGGTCCATTTGGTAAAACCACCGTTGAGGTAGGAAACATTGGTATGACCGGTTGCTTCGAGGATCCATACCGTTGCACAACCCTTGGTAGAGTCACCGATGGAGTTGCCGTGATCATAAATAACCACGTGTGAGGATGGATTGACACCGATAGCCTGCAGCATCTGGGTCAGATCTTCGGGTTTAGGCATCAACTGGCATTCTCTCTTTTGGTTAAAAGGTTCCCAGCCGACATAGGGGATGTTGTAGGAACCGGGAATATGACCGACTCCGTAGTTTGTTGTGGTTCTGACATCTATAACAACAAGATCCTTGGCACCCAGATTTTTTTCGAGCCACTGGGTGGTCACCAGAGGTGTGGTTCCTGCCGTAACCGTGGTCGCCGGAACGGCCATACAGCCCGCCGCTACCAGCAACACTATGAACATTAAAGATTGTAACAGCTTATTTTTCATTGAAATACTCCTTTGTTCTTGCTTGTGAATGATGGTCTCTACAGTTGTCGAGCACCTTACTTTTTGATTTCGCTAGGAATTTTCTTCACGATAATCTTCTGGTTTGCAGTTGGTTCATCCTTGGCCAGGTCTGCTTCGGTGAGGAAGAGTTCCTTGTGGCCGTGACAAGCATTACAGGAGCTGTTCTGTTTGGTTCGACGCTGGATGCTGTGCACTGAAGCAGAGTTCCATGTCGGTAAAGCGTCATAGTTGGCGACCAGATCTTTCGGTCCCGGTGCTCCCTTGAGAACCGCTTGAAAATAGCGAAATGATGCCAGAGAATCCCTTTTCATGGGAGTATGACGCACCAGATTGTATTTATAGGGGTTTTCCGGAGTGCGATCAATATTTGTTCCGATCTTGAACGTATATAGCGGTTCTGTCGGGAAAATGACCTTGATCTGACCGGGTTTCTTTATATCCAGCGATACATGACAGTTTTTACAGTTGAAGTATGTGTTGGAATGGCAGACTGCACAGGCAAGCGTTCCGTCAGGATGTGCGTTGTGCATGGCTATTTTTGACTTGCCGGATTTTGCAGCATCCGGATGACACCCTTCACAGCGAACGGTCTTGGTGGCATAATAACGTTTTACACCTTCCGGCTGGGTGTTGTGCAGGTGATTGGCTGTATGGCAATCGGTACAGACCATCTGGCCCTTTTCGTAATGGACATCTGCAGTGGCGCCGAGTTTGCCCATATACTCGCCGGCAAAACGGGAGCCATGGCAGGCATAGCAGGTTTTATCCATGGGCGGTGTTTTCAGGAATCGATGTCGATCAAGAAGACCGCCTTTGGCGACCGCCGGCCAGGCAACATGGCAGGAACCACAACTGGCGTGACAATCTGCACAGTCAAGGGCCCAGGCCTCAGGCAACAAGGTGTCCTTCATCTTGTGCGGCGATGTAATGGTTCCGACGATATCCAGAATGCCGGTCAATTTATAGTGCATGGCATCTTTATAGGTGGAGGTAATGTCTTCATGACATTCACGGCATACACCGCCACCGCCCTCTTCTGAGGGATCCTTTACCATGTCTTTATGGGCTTTATCTTTATCGTCGACATTCTGTCCTTTATGACAGCTTATGCAGCCGATTTCTCCGTGTACGGACTCAACAAAGTCTTTGGCAACGCCAAAAGTATCCCGACCCCTCACCTGAGGGGCTGAAACGCCTCAGCCCGCAATTGCGCCACCACCACCGGCGCCAGCCGCACCATACGTGTCCATCTCCTCAAGATCGGTATGGCAGTTTATACAGGAACTGCTTGGGTCCGTATCCTGGGCGGCAATGCTGCTGGCCGGGCCAAAGGCAAAGGCCAGGCCCAGGCAGGTAGCAGCGATGAAGATACCCTGTGTCTTTTTTCTTTTCATTCTGGTTGATCCTCCTTTTTGTTTTAAAAATTTAGGGATACCTTGAAAAGGATAGATTTTCATTCAGCGGTATAGGTCGACGTCATCGCTTGTCCGTGAGCATGACGATATCAATGGCTGCGGGAATATTTCCGGCGGAGAAATTTTTCACGGATTAATTCTTCAGCATGCCACGGATATCCCCAAGCGAGCAGAGGAGCGGAAACTTCGAGCCATTTAACTTGGTGAAAAACCTTTTCATGGCATCCGCAACTCGTGAGTTGGTTCTGCCCGGTACTTGAAAAGTGAATGTATTGCCTACTTTTAAATGGCTCCTCAGGCCGGTAGGGCGGGGAAAATCTATTCCAGGTGCAAAGGAAGTGTCGAGCGACAGATTTTCGGGCTCAGGAAAGGCCGAACTGGATTTTTCTGTTGATCCTGATCAATAGAAAAATTTATAAATTTCTGCCCAGATAATTGGAATCAGCCATTGACAAGAGCTTCGTATGAATCGGTTCCGTCAGTGCATCAAGATGATACCCGGATCGGTCCAAGGTCGGTAACTGCGGACGGTTTCACGTTCCACTTCCCGTTGCATCCGTTTCACCTCTCCGGTTCCCCTTTGTTCCGAAAAGGTGAGTAGACCATACGATGGTATGTACCACAATGTTCGAAAATTGGAATGTGTAAAATTGTCGCACCTGAAGCCGATTCAGATCGGCCGATTTGTAGTTCACGATCGAGTATTTGACGTTTAAGGTTACGATGTGGCACCGTTCTTCTGCCCGGAAAAGTTCCGGCAAGATAACTTGAAATGGCTGGAACGTAGCTGATATCAGGTAGATTATGTTTTACTTTTTATGCGATTCATCTTACAGTCAGA
>CAZPXI010000052.1:0-6727 GCA_964590715.1 uncultured Desulfobulbus sp. | reverse complement strand
ATTACCTATCATACGTTCGGATCTCCTTCGGGCCCAGAAAGAAGAGGTCGATGTCGCACTTCCCTGGCTCATGGCTCTGCGGTGGGGGGAATTCCTCTGTCAGGTCGTTCTGGTGATTTCCTACTGGCTGATTATGGACAGTGGTGTTCCGATTATGTCGGTGTCGGCAATTTTCCTTTTTGAAGTGGTCAGTAATCTGTTTCTTCATTATAGGCACCGGCATAATGCATCGGTAAGCAACCTGACGATACTGATTATCCTGTTGATGGATACCCTTTTTCTCACCCGTCTCCTCTATGTAACCGGCGGAGCGATGAACCCCTTTGTTTTTCTGTACCTGATCCACGTCGTTACCGGCGCAATTATTCTCAGAGAAAAGTGTTCCTGGCTGATTACCTTTGCAACCCTGGCCGGGTACAGTCTGCTTTTTTATGCTCCCTTTACTCCTGATATTAGCGCAAACGGTGCCGCCCACTGTATTGGCGATGCCCGGCAGGCAGACAGTATTTCAGGTTCTTTTCAGATGCACCTGAAGGGAATGTGGGCCGCCTTTGTGGTGACGACGCTTTTTATTGTTTTTTTTGTCAGTAAGATCCAGAAAGCTCTTGCCGAGCAACGCATCAAGCTCCAGGTTCTCGGTGAAGAACGTGAACGCAACAAGCGGTTGACCAGTATGGCAACTTTTGCCGCCGGGGCGGCCCATGAACTGTCGACTCCACTCAGTACCGTGGCGGTGGTCTCCTGTGAGATGATCCATATCATGGAGGAGCAGAAGGCAAGTCCGGAATTGCTCAGTGATATTCGTCTGATCAGAAAACAGGTTGCAGACTGCAAAGAAATTCTCTACCAGATGACCGCCGGTGCTGGAGGTCATATGGGCGAAGAGGTTCGGGAATTTTCGATTCAGCAGGTGGTAAACCAGATCCTGGCAGGGATTGACGAAGAGGAACGAAATCGGGTTCGGGTAACTATAGAACCAGAAGATTTAAGGATCATTATGCCCTTTCGTTCACTGTGCCGAACCGTAAAAGGACTGGTAAAAAATGGACTTGAGGCCTCATCACCCCCGCAGGACGTCTCCATGCGCTGGTTTGAAACCCCTGAATATCTTGGTGTTGATGTTCGGGACCAGGGAACCGGTATCGATGAAGATGTTGAACCCATGGTGACCGAACCGTCCTTCACGACCAAGGATTCCGGACTTGGGTTAGGACTTTTTCTTGCCAAAAGCATGGCGGAACAGTTCGGCGGCGGCCTGATCATACAATCACAATCGGAACAGGGAACAAAAATTACATTAACCCTTGCACTTGAACTGATAACAAAAAACAATAAACTACGGAAATATGCAACAGGCTGAATCTACGGATACAATTTTATTGGTTGACGATGAGGAGTTCTTCAGGGATCGCCTGAACCAGGCCTTTATCCGCCGGGGATACATAACCTGCACCGCCTCCTGTTACGATGAGGCCATGGCTATCATCCCCAAAGAACAGCCGACCAAGGCTGTGGTCGACCTGAAGATGCCGAAAAAAAGCGGTTTGCTCCTTGTCAAAGATGCCCTGGCCCTGGCTCCTGACTTGAAAATAATCGTCCTTACCGGTTATGGTTCCATTGCCACAGCCACGGAAGCTATCCGGCTGGGGGCGATTTCCTATCTGGCCAAACCCGCTGATATCGATGAAATCATCAAGGCTTTTTCCTTTGACGGCAACGAGGAGTCTGACCTGCCATCGGTTGAAGAGATCACGCCGCCTTCACTTGCCCGGGTTGAGTGGGAACATATCCAGCGAGTCTTGACTGATTGTGACAATAACATCAGCAGGGCTGCAAAACGGCTTGGTATTCACCGCAGAACCCTTCAGCGCAAGCTGTACAAGTACGCGCCTTGATTTTTAGCTTCAATCATGACCGGTGAAGCAATGGCGGTTTTGTTTATGGTTTGAACCGTGCGGGAAAAACCTGAGATTTTTGAGTTGCGGATCGTACGCGAGTCGGGTATTGAGGGCTGGGAAAATCAATTGGCTTCTTGCTCGATACTCGACACCGACACTTTGCCCCGTCCCGGTGCCGCTGTGTATGTGGTTAACAATTGTTGGTGTCGTACAAAGCCTTGCCACCGATTGCGGGAAGGTTATAACTTCTTGTATTTTCGTACAGGACAAATGGCGTTTTTGCCTTTTTACGAGTCCATCCCAATTGATCAGTTTAAAAAACAGTCTCCTTTATGAGATTCTTGCTTTCATTTCTTTGAGGAAAAATAGATGTCGGCACAAGTAGAAAAAGAACCGGTTAAATTTCCGGAAATTCCTCTTATTACAGAGGATCTTTTGTCCAAAGCGCAGGCTGCGGCCGCCTGTCAAACGGCGGAGTATGGGCTTGCAGAACGAAAGGAGCTGCTGGATACAATAAAAAAACTGTTAAAGGAACAGGATGCCGTGCTGGTGGCCCATTACTATACATCCGATGATCTTCAACAGCTGGCGGAGGAATCCGGCGGATATGTTGCCGACTCTCTTGAAATGGCGCGATTCGGCAATGATCATCCGGCCTCGACTCTGATTGTTGCCGGTGTGCGTTTCATGGGAGAAACCGCCAAGATTCTCAATCCTGAAAAAAGGGTATTGATGCCGGATGTCGAGGCCACTTGTTCCCTGGATCTGGAATGTCCGGCCGATCTGTTTACCGAATTTTGCGACGCTCATCCGGAATATACCAGCGTAGTCTATGCCAACACCAGTGCCGCAGTCAAGGCCCGGGCCGACTGGGTGGTCACTTCCGGTATTGCCCTGCCGATTATTAAACATCTGGCTGAGCGCGGGGAAAAGGTTCTGTGGGCGCCTGACCGGCATCTCGGTTCCTATGTTCAAAGAGAAACCGGAGTCGACATGATGATATGGCCCGGTAGTTGTGTGATTCATGAGCAGTTCAAGGCCGATGGTATCCGCAACCTGAAGAAGGAATACCCGCAAGCACAGATCCTTGTCCATCCCGAGTCCCCGGAGGAAGTAGTTGTGCTCGCGGACGTGGTCGGTTCCACGACCGGGTTGATCAAGGCTTCTCTGAACCCGGAAGTCAATCAATTTATTGTTGCTACCGAACCGGGTATTTTTTATAAAATGAAACAGGCCTCACCGGGCAAGCTCTTTCTTGAAGCGCCCAGCGGCGGTCTGGGGGGCACGTGCGAGAGTTGTCTACGCTGCCCCTGGATGGCAATGAACGGCCTGCGCAATCTGGCCGAGGTTCTGGAAACCGGGGCCAATGAAATCACCATTGAGGAAGATATTCGCGTCAAGGCCCTGGCTCCCATCCGGCGAATGCTGGATTTTGCTCAGAAACATCAGATCGCCATAAAAGATAAGGGCAATGCCTGAAAGGAATTTTCTCTCTGCTCAACCTGCCTGATACAATCTTGCCCCTGAAACCGTAACGGAAAACGATGATATAATCGTGTAACCCCTTGCGCGTAGATTTCGTCGTCTTTTTCTCCCAAGTTGCACCCGGTTTTTTTTCGGTAAAAGCCCCTCTGCCTCCTTGGGTATTGTTTATCTTTCTACTAACCGTGTGGTAATCATACAAATATTTTCGTATATACTCATTGCCGAATCGGCGGAGATACGATAATACAACTGTAGGAAGTCAGTTTTTTCTAACAAAAGGCTACCGGGTTTAAGTGGTAACCAGAAAAAACATACGGGATGGGGGGGGAACAGCACGAGATTGTTTCCCGTATTCTTCGATTAAGAGGGAAAAAAGAACCATTATGAAGGGTATTATTTTCAACCTGCTGGAAGGATATCTTACCAGCACCAATGGGAAAGACGGCTTTGAGGAAATTGTGCGGCACTGTTCCCTCAGGACTGCAGACCCCATGCTTATGGTTGCGCCCGGCACCTACCCTGACGCTGATTTTCTTGAAATCGTCCGAGCTGCCGCCGCTGGTCAGCAGGTGCCGGAGGCCGATTTTTATCGAAGTTTTGGCCGGTACACAATTCCTAAAATGGCGGAACGCTACCCAAATTTTTTTACACCGTTTACCAGCCCAAAGGATTTTTTAAAGTTTATCGGCATGGTTCACCTGGTCGAGATTAAAAAAATATTTCTGGACGCAAAAGTTCCTGATTTTACCTTTCAGGACACCGGCCCGAATGAACTTATCCTGCGGTATTCTTCAAGAAGGCATCTTTGTCACCTGGTCGAAGGCTTGATTGAGGGCTTGGCGGTTTATTACAAGGTCGGAGTGAGCTATCGTCAACCCCATTGCCTGATAAAAGGAGATGAGGTATGCGAATTTCATATACGCTTCCAGGATGCCTCGAAAACGGAATTGGTTGATGAACAGGGACTCAAATCAGATTGATAGGCTGGAGCGCAAGGTTCGCATCTTAGAGGAGATGTTTGAACAATCCAGCCGGGAAGCATTCATTGACGGCCAGCGGAGGTTGTTGATCAATACCTTGCTGGGCCTGTCGCTGCACGCAAAAGATCTTGATCCGCTTTTGAATGATTTCCTGCAGACCCTGCTGTCTTGTAACTTCCTTCAGATAGAAAGCTGGGGCGCTATCTTTCTCTACGATGAAGATACCTCTGTTCTCACCCTAAAATGTCATCACAACTTCAGTAAGGAGCAGTTGACCAACTGTAGTCAACTCTCAGCCGGACAGTGCTTGTGCGGGCAAACCGTCCTCTCCGGAGAGGTCATTTTCACCACATCCGATGACCCCCGTCACGACATCCACTGTTCCGACATGCTTCCCCATGGTCACTACTGTATACCGATCCGGGCCGGGGTAAAGACGCTGGGGCTTATCTGTCTCCATGTGCCTGATACTCTTGAGCGGCAGGAGGACGACGAGAACATGCTGTTAACCGCGGCCGGGATACTGGCCGGGGCTCTGCAGCGACTTTCTTACGAATCCGAGCTCAAGTCGTACCAGATTCACCTCGAAAAGCGGGTTGAAGGTAAAATTGAGGAACTCCGTCTGGCTGAAAACCGGTATCAGTCGATGTTTGAGAATTCCCTCAACGGGATCTTTCAGACAACGCTTTATGGAACTTTTCTTGCCTGTAATCCCGCCCTGGCCGAGATGCATGGTTTTTCCTCACCAAAGGAACTGGTCGATTCCATAACCGATATCGGTCAGCAGCTGTATGTCGATGTCGCCGATCGCAGACTTTTGGTTGAGCAGTTGAAGCAAGGGCCGGTGACTGATTTTGAAACCAGGATGTACCGCAGGGATGGAAGCATGTTCTGGGTTCTGATGTCGGCCCGGAAGATGTTTAGTCCGGAACTGGGTGAATATATTGAGGGTACATTGCTTGACATTACCCAGAGTAAAGAGGCGGAGCAGAAACTCGCGGAGCAGAAAGAGCGGCTGGCTGTCACCCTGCGTTCCATCGGTGACGGGGTCATTACCACCGATACTGAAGGCCGAGTGGTGTTGCTCAATCAGGTGGCGGAACAGCTGACCGGCTGGCCACAGCAGCTGGTTGTCGGTCGACCACTGGCAAAAGTGTTCAACCTTATCGATGAAAAAGACCGGCATCCATGTGCCGATCCCGTACAGCAGGTGATGACCAACGGGGGACGGTTTAATGTGAACAACCGGACGATTCTGGTTGCACGAGACGGCATAGAACGCAGCATTTCCCACAGCGGCGCACCCATCCTTGATATGAATCTGGAAACGGTGGGGGTCGTCCTGGTCTTCAGGGACATGAGCGAGCAGAATCGACTGGAAGCGGAACTGATCAAGAGTAAAAAGCTGGAATCCCTCGGTGTGCTGGCGGGAGGAATCGCCCACGATTTTAATAACATCCTCACCGCTATTCTCGGCAATCTCAGCTTGGTCGGACTTTGTCTTGCAAAGGAGGAAAATGAAATTCGTGATCTTGTGGATCAGGCAAAAAAAGCCGCTCTCAGTGCCCGTGATCTGGTGCAGCAGTTGCGAACCTTTGCCAAGGGAGGGGAGCCGGTCAGAAAAACTGCAGCAATTGATGAGATAATACGCGAGTCGGCGGATTTCATTCTTCGGGGGAGTAGCGTTGCCTGTAGGTATCATTTTGCCGATGACCTATGGTTTGCCGATATCGATGCCGGTCAGATCAGTCGTGTGATCCAGAATCTGGTGTTAAACGCCAAACAGGCCATGACGGCCGGCGGCTTTATCGATATCTGCAGTCGGAATTTTCGAAAGGAAAACCAGGATCCCTTGCCGCTGGCGGAGGGTCTGTATATTGAGGTTTCCGTTTGTGACCAGGGAAGGGGCATGGATACTGCGACTATGTCCACGATTTTCGACCCCTACTTTACCACCAAGAAAGAGGGCTATGGCCTCGGTCTGTCCATCTGCCATTCAATCATCCGCAAGCACAAGGGGCATATTACCGTTGAGTCGGAACCCGGTAAGGGGACGGTCTTCACCTTTTATGTCTGCGCCTCCAGCCGGGTTCCGGTACAGGAACACAAAGATGTCCGCCTTTCCAGTGATAGCGGGGGCAGGGCTCTGGTTCTGGACGATGAAGCTCTGGTTGGTCTTTCAATAAAAAAAATGCTGGAACACCTTGATTATCAGGTCACCCTGGTCCGTGACGGGCAAGCGGCCGTCGACAGCTATCTTGAGGCTGCCAGGAGCGGAACCCCTTTCTCACTGGCTATTCTGGATTTGACTATTCCCGGCGGCATTGGTGGAGAAGAAGTGATCAAGGAGTTGCTCCGTCATGA
>CAZPXI010000051.1:0-12412 GCA_964590715.1 uncultured Desulfobulbus sp. | reverse complement strand
GCGAGGACGCCTGGCGCAAAGTGATGGCCGGGGAGACAACAGTGGAAGAGGCCCTACGGGTAACCGGTGAGGGGCGTTGACGTGTTTTTTTTTAAGAACGAGCGGCCGGAAAAATGTTTTTTATGGAGTCTTTATCCGAAAATAGCATTTAACATGTTGTTATTGCGTAATTCTTTAAAATTCAGTAACATTATGCGACATGGGCTGTTGTAACTAGCTGAAAATACGTATTTTCATTATTTGTTGTGGCTGTGACCTGAAAATCTGGTCCAGCCTGCTGGTTTATCTGTGTGTCGTGCAGCAGGCCGGTAGCTGGATGGTACCACCTAAACCCTATAACCGCTGAAACAAAGCTCTTCAAAAAAAAATGGGACAGAAGATCGTCTGTAAAAATAAAAAGGCCTTTCACGAATACCATATCGACCAGAGGTTTGAGGCCGGATTGGTCTTGACCGGATCGGAGGTGAAGTCGCTGCGGGCCGGGCGGGCCAATATTAAAGACGGCTATGCCCAGGTCAAGAACGGGGAGGTGTTTTTATATAACGTCCATATCTCGCCGTACAGTTTTGCCACCCATGTGGACAGCGATCCTCTGCGGGTGCGGAAATTGTTGCTGCACAGGCGTGAAATTAAAAAATTGATCGGCAAGGTGCAGGAAAAAGGCATTGCGCTTATACCACTTAAGATTTACTTTATAGGAAATGGTAAGGCCAAAGTGGAACTCGGTCTGGCCCGCGGTAAAAAATTGTACGATAAAAGGGCCGCGCTGAAAGAAAAACAGACCAACCGTGATCTGCAGCGCGAGTTGCACGGCAATGACTGAAAATACAAAAAATATGGGGGTGAAACGGATTCGACGGGGATATGAAAGCTCAACGTTGCATGCCGAGTGTTCTGTCAACTCGTAAACTTGATGGAATCTTAAATATAATCGCAGACGATTATAACTACGCAATGGCAGCATAGTCTGCTTTGCCGCTTCCCCGCTCCGCGCCCGTAAGGGCGGTGTGAAGCGTCGACTCTTCGGGCTGGTCAATCAGGTTCGCCTGTTACTCGATTGACGAGACTTCAGTAGGCTGGCATTTGGCAATCCCCTGTTCCAGGTGAGAGCCGAATGCGAGATTTTAACCTGGAACTAAGCATGTAGATACGTGAGGGGAGTATTTTCGGACGCGGGTTCAACTCCCGCCACCTCCACCATTGAATTAAGAACGAACCAGTCCGATTGCCGCAAGTGGCATGTCGGGCGGTTCGTTTTTTTTTGTAGCAAGGAGGCGCAGGTTTCTTGTAGCTGCTGTTTATCCGTGCCGTTGCCCGATCTTCAGGAAATCCCGGCAATTTCCCTTCTCTTTTTCACCTTTATTTTCCATTTTGTCAGGTCTCCATTTTAGACCTCATCCGGTGTCCGAGATATCTTTTCCTACAGCATTTGCTCAGCAATTTCCTCCTCAAACTGCACGATAATATTGGCAATGCCCTCAAAGAGTATCATTGATACCCATGGTTAAACCACCTGCTTTTTTCTTCTCAATCCAAACCTGCCGGATAAACAGATAGGATGTTCGTATCTATGATTATATTGAAAATGACCAGCCCCAGCTGGCCAGAATATGGAATAAGCGTCGGCGTGGCTATGGTGCAATGGGCTACAGGATCAAGCCGATTGAGGATGAGCAGGAATGCGTTACGGGTGGCTGACGGATATTCATCTGAAATTTTTTGACAGTGTCACAGTGCGTTCATGCCTTCTCGGAACCTTTTCAACCGCAACATGTATCCTCTTAACGGGAATGGAGCTGAGTTGAAGCATCCTATCCAGGCTTGCTCGTTGTCATGCAAAGTGATACATTATTGCAGGAGTATATTTTGCAAATATATAACCATGACAGTGCAACTGTCTCAAAAGACCAGGAAAAGGTTAAGTTAATTGATCAAGGCGACAGATCGGACCAGGTCATATCTTCCGGATCAGGTTATTAACAACTATCTCAATGTTCATGAATGGCAGGCATTGGAAACCAAGAAAGCCGTAAATCAGCTGGCAGCCTTCATCCTGAATGGATTGCGAGACTTGGAGATTAGATGGTTAAAGCTTGCGATCCAGGACCTTGGACAGGTTGAGTAATTACTGAGGAATGAGGATGATGGAGACGGCAGACAATGTTGGACGGTATAAAAAAATATTAGCTGACCACCGGCAGGAACTGGAGCATCGTTATCATGTCAGTTCCATTGGATTGTTCGGTTCACGCCTGCGCGGGGATTATAAGGAAAACAGTGATCTGGATGTATTGGTTACCTTTTCGCGTACTCCTGGGCTTCTGCAGTTTTCCGGCTTGCAATGCCATCTTTCGGATCTGCTGGGGGTCAAGGTTGATCTGGTTATGCGTGATGCCTTAAAACCAGGTATCGGCAGCAGCATACTCAAGGAGGTTGTGCCGGTATGACGGCCAGGGTTTATACTGATTATCTCAGGGATGTCATAGAGATGCTCTGGAAAAATGTCTGCAGTTTACAGAAGGTATGCAGTTTTCCGGGTTTGCAGGAGATGAAAAAACTGTTTTTGCGGTAATCAGGGCCCTTGAAGTAGCCGGTGAGGCTGTCAAGTGCATTCCCGTAGAGATACGGGAAAAATATCCGGACATTCCCTGGCGGGAAATGGCAGGCATGCGAGATATTCTTATTCATCAGTATTTTGGGGTTAACCCCGAGGTTGTGTGGAAAACTATAAGCGTTGATGTCCTTGAAATATTACCTCTTTTTCAAAAGATACTTGTGGACGGCCAAGGGGATCAAAGCTGATTTTTTAGAATGATCTTGATTAATATTTTTCTGCTGCCCTCCGTCTGTGCCGATATATTAACGCAGAATATGTTTTGTTTTTACAGTATCATTCACAGTGCTGTAAAGGTGGTGAGAATATATAAAATTTAATTATAAGTGGTTGTAGTTACTGTTAAATGGTCGCCACCTCCACCAATTTGTAAATGATGGACGATTCGGCCTGGCGGTGGTCGTTCCGGTAAGGTGGAAACCAGAATGAATAAAACGGGCAGGGTCTTTCAAGGCCCTGCCCGTTTTGAATTTGAAGGAAGGAGGGTGTTATTTCTTTTTTCTTCTGAACCTGGAGCCTGCTAGGCCGACAAGGCCGGTGCCGAATAGGAGCATGGTGGCTGGCTCCGGAACGGGTGCCGCCGGATCACCCTCAATTTGAACTCCCATGGAAAGATCACCCGGGACCCAGGTGCCGGTCTGGTTAAAGGCGCCGTTTCCCAAGGGGTTTGGTGCAGAATAGGGCATGCCGCCGTCATAAGGATTTAAGTAATTTCCTGTCCGGAGTTCAAAGGCGATCCAGTAGGTTCCTGCGCTCAGAAACTGTCCGGTGTTGCCTTTAGAATCGGTCCAGGTGATTTCGTAGCCCTCCCAGTCAGCATGGCCATCCGCACCGGATATGGTGCCGCCGTTTGAGTACAGCAGGTTTGTAGAATCCGGTACATCTCCTCCGTCGCCATAGATTGAAATGGTAAAGTTCTGGCCGCTGTTGTCGGAGTTCCACATCCATCCATATAGTCCTGTAATGTAATAATTTTGATCCAGGTTGAACTCCGCAGCAAGCCATTGGCTCCTCTGCTGTACGGCCGAGAGTATGTAGGCCGATGTGAAGCTGTCCGGTCCGGGGCCGGTGTCGATGATTGTGTCTGCCTGCACCAGGTAAGCTCCTCCAAGTAAAACCAGACCTGCGGCAAATCCTGTAAACATTTTTTTTACCATTTTTTTCTCCTTTTTGTAGATATACTTCCGGAAAAAGTTGCCATTCCTTTTCTGCTGTAAGAGTGCAAGCAGTATCTGTACCACATTGTGCTGGTTATCTGGAGGTATTTGGATTGAAAGAAAAAATATTTTTCCGGATAAATTTTATCATGTTATGTGATTGTAGGATTCCGTCTTTCCGATCCGGATTCCCGGAAAGCGAACAGTTTTTTGGTGGTGGAGGTGAAAGCTGGCTGTTGACTTTGCCTGTACAATTGCTTAATCTGTATGTGAATAATATTCACTCTTATCACAGGTGTTTCTATGGAAATTTCACAAGCCGGTACTGTACAGGTTGCAGGTTCCATGTCGATTTTAAAATCAGCCAATAAACAGCCGGAACTGGCGTTGGAGGTTCTTCAGGGCGCCCTGCCGCCGGGTGGCTCCGTACAGGAGGCGCAGCAGGTTGCCCGGCCGGTTGAATCCGTTGAGTCCCCGGATGCCGATGACGGCGGCGGCAGGCGGATTGATATCAGGGTGTAGCCGCTGGCGGGATTGCCGCCGGCTTAGATAAGGCTGTACATATAGGCGGTATAGGCGCCGAGGAAGAGCAGGCCGTGCCAGCGTCTGGTACCGCCGGTTTTATGCAGAATCGGGAACAGGATCAGGGTAAAGGCCAGCATGACCGGCAGGTCGCGGTGGAGAAGTTCCGGTGAGAGGGTAAAGGGCTTGATGGTTCCGGTCAGGCCCAGCACCATAAACAGGTTGAACATGTTGGAGCCGATGACATTGCCGATCAGCAAACCTGATTCGTTATGGCGCAGGGCCGAAAGGCTTGAGGCCAGTTCCGGCAGCGAGGTGCCGATGGCCGCCAGGGTCAGGCCGATGATCAGTTCGCTGACTCCGAAATAGCGGGCAATATCAACTGCTCCCCTTATAAACAGATTTGACCCTCCGGCCAGCAGCAACAGGCCAAAGAAGATCAGGGCCAGCATCAGCGGCAGGCCCATTTTTTTTCCGGGTTCTTCGGATGATTCCTGCCTGTTTTTACCGTTGAAACTGCCGAGGCAGGTAAAGACGGTGTAGCTGACCAGAGTGACAATAAAGAGCACCCCCACTGCTCGGGGGAACACTCCGTATCCACTGCAGAACATCAGGATGATACTGCCGCAGGTCACCAGCAGTAACTCAATCCATACCTCCTGGATAGTCAGGCGCAGAGAGGCGAGCAGGGCGCTGCAGCCGAGAATCAGGCCGACATTGGCTATGTTGCTGCCGACTACATTGCCGATCATGATGTCCGGGTAGCCCTGCAGGGCTGCCGTCAAGCTGACAAAGAGTTCCGGAACCGAGGTGCCGAATGCAACAACCGTCAGCCCGATAATGAGTGGTTTCATGCCCAGACGCCGGGAAAGACGTGTTGCGCCGCTTATTAATGTTTCCCCGCCGCCGACCAGCATGATCAGGCCGCCGATGACTGCGGCAACAGACAGGGAGAGCGAGAGAGATGTCGGCTCCATCAGTGGGTAAACTCCCTCATCTCCGGTTCACCCCTGAGCGTGTACGCTCTGTCGATGACTTTGAGCAGTTCTTTCTTAATTTCCTTGTATGGTCGTATCCTCGGGAGCGTGGGCAGAAGCTTCTCTACCGGCGCTGGTGGCTGGAATTGCATTTTTTTATCAAGACCAGTGCCTGTCTGCGGCATCAATCCTCCTTCCATGGCTCCTGCCTTGTAACTTGCAGAACCCCCGAGTCCGCGCAGAAACGTCATGATCGTACTGAGGTCGTTGTTTCGGTAGAAAAGATTAATTTCTTCAGCAATGGTTTGTTGTTCCTCGCTGAGCTTTTCTCGGTTTTCCTCATAGTTGTCGATATGGTCGGTCAGGGCCTGGTATGTTTCAGCGACCATGTTTCTGAACCTGGATTTTTTGGTCAGGCCATGGGCCATGATCCCGGCAAAGACTCGTTGGCGAATGGTCGGTGACTCGGCGAGGTACGGATCGAAGAACAATCTATCTTTAAGACCGATTATTTGAAAAAAGTCATGGATAACCTGTTCATCCTTCAGTAGAATATACAGCCTGACAAGGTCGAATCCGATTTTTTGCTCAAGCCTTCTGAATGCAGCGATAACCTGATTATCATAGTCTTCAATGTCCTCCTCAATGAGTTTGCGAAAACCAAAATACCTATCGGCTAGTTCTTTTTTGACTTCAAAGGAGAGCATTTCGTCGATGTCTTGCATTGGTCCTCCCATGGGGTGAAAATTTGTCAGTGTCCTGCCCGCAGGTGTCATGCAGGAGTGTTTGTGCAAATCATAACGGCCGGGCGGACGGGGCAGGGTGAAGAGATTCCTGATTTCGGTCCGCAGCCACGGAAAATGATGAAAAAACGGTTTCCTCATACTCCTCATACATCAGATAACTATCCATATAAATGGTAATGAACCTCGGGTGACTTGTCGATGATATTTCTACATCCGGAAAATATAAATGCTGGTCAAGGAAAAAAATGGCTTTGAACGAAAATGACGGCCTGTGCAGGAGTGATTGTTTGTGATGGATACCTTCCGGGCACAGGATGAAATCAAAAACAGGGTACGTGAGAGCACGGACATCGTCCGGATCATCGGTGAGAGTGTAGAGTTGAGGAAGGCAGGGGTGAACTATGTCGGGCTCTGTCCCTTTCATGCCGAGAAAACTCCGTCTTTTTCCGTCAATCCAGGGCGCCAGTTTTTTCACTGCTTTGGTTGCGGTGAATCCGGTGATGCCTTCTCCTTTATGATGAAGTTCCACCGGCTCAGTTTTCCGGAGGCATTAAAAGAGCTTGCCCGTCGTGCCGGGATCGATCTCCCCGAGCGAACGTTGAGTAAAAGCGACCAGCAGCGGCTCAAGCAGCGCGAACGGTTGTATGCCGTCAATGAGGCGGCCGCTGAACTTTTTCAGCAGACCTTGCAGCAGGAGCCGGTGGCTGAGCCCTGCCGGGCCTATCTCGTTGAACGTGGAATTCCCGATGAGGCCCGCGAAAAATATCGGCTGGGGTATGCCCCGGGCCCCGATCAGGGCGGGTGGAGTTATCTGATCGGCAAGCTCCAGCAAAAAGGGTTGGCAGTGGCTGATATTGAGCGGGCCGGACTTGCGGTGAAAAAGGAACACGGCGGCTACTATGACCGCTTTCGTGACCGGGTTCTCTTTCCCATTCTTGACATGAGTGGCCGGGTGGTCGCCTTCGGCGGTCGAATACTTGGTGAGGGAAAACCCAAATATATGAACTCGCCGGAAAGCCTCATCTTTGATAAGAGCCGCCTGCTGTTTGGTTTGGCTCAGCATAAGGAAGCCATCCGTGAGCAACGCCGTGCCTTGGTGGTGGAGGGAAATTTTGATCTGTTGTCCCTTGCCGTACACGGGGTTGAAAACGTGGTTGCCCCGCTCGGCACCTCATTGACCCGCCAGCATGTACGATCTCTGCGCGGCTATTGCGAGGAGGTGGTTCTCCTTTTTGACGGGGATGCCGCCGGTCTTAAGGCAGCCATGCGTTCAGTGCCTTTTTTCCTTGCCGAACAGGTCGAGGCCCGGGTAGTGCTGCTGCCCCAGGGGCATGATCCCGATACCCTGATTCGTGAAAAAGGGGCCGGGGGGCTTGAAGAATTGGTTGAGCGGGCCATGGGGTTGCCGGAGTTTGTCTTTGATACCCTGGTCAAGCAGTATGGTTTGACATTGAACGGAAAAAACCGAATTATTGCAGAGCTGCAGCCCCTGCTTAAAGCCGGTGATCCCAGCCAACGTTCCCTCATGGTCGCCCATTTCAGTGAAAAACTCGGGGTTCCTCCTGATCGGATGTCAACGGTTGCGGCCCGGCCTGCTCCTGTTGCTGCAGGTGAGGTGCAGGGATCACGTTTTCAGCAGCTCTCCCGTCAGCATCGGCAGTTGGTTGATTTTCTTATCCTCTATCCCGAGTTCCTTGACGAACTGCTGGCTGCCGGTCTTGAAGCCGTGGTTCGTGACCCTCTTCTGCTCGATTTTATAACGTTTCTCAAACAGACTGCCACCGCCGGTCCATGTACGCCTGAAACGATCTTTGCAGCCCTTGGAGATGGAGTTGAGCGTGACTATGTGGCCGAACTGTTCATGCAGGCGGGTGCTGTCGAACATGAGGATGGAGCCTGGCAGCAGGAGATGTGTGACGAGCTTATCGACTGGCTCCGTCAACGCAACCGCCTGCGAAATGAGGCGGGTTTGTTGCAGCAGATAAGAGAGGCACAACAGGCTGGAGATCAGGACAAACTGATGGAATTGCTGAAACGGAAACAGGAGTGCGGGAGAAAAAGAACGGAATTTTGTGATAACATGTTGAAAAAAGAATAAATACTGGTACATTACAAAACTGTATTCAGAGCTCTGGATGAGCATCTGAAAGGTCGAGAGGCGTTATTTGTAAGTTATTTTAAGTTGTTGACTAGTGTTTAGACGACAACGTTGGTGTTGGTTCTGTATTTTGTGCACTATCCAAGGGGGGATGATGGACACTGAAGATTCGACTTTTGAGGTGGAAACAGGGAGTAGAATTAACTCCAACCCCGTTGATCCGGTTGAGGTAAACATGGGTGACAAAAGCAGTGTTAAAGCTGAGTTGGCGTTGAAGAAAACTGAGCGAAGAGTTTCCAGTGATCGGCGAAAAGGTCGTGATCGGAGAAAAAATGATGCCCGCCGGGTGGGAACGAGTATCGATCCCATGAATATCTATCTCCGTGAAATGGGCAGTCAGTCGTTGCTCAGTCATGAAGAGGAAGTTGAACTGGCCCGCCTGATAGAGGAGGGGGAAACCAGGGTTCAGCATGCCGTTCTTCGAGTAACACCTGGTATTACAGCCTTGAATGATCTTGCGGACAAGCTTTTGTCAGGCAAGGTGCGTATTGGAACCGTGTTGCGCGGCGTTTCCGAAAACGATGAAAAACAGTTACAGGCGATCAAGGATGAATTTCTTGAGCGAATTGAAAAATCCAATGAACTTGATGACCGCCGCAGTCAGCTGTTTCTGGAGTTGAAGAATGTGGCCGGAGTTCCCGCAGAAGAGGAACGGCTGGTCAAGGAGATTCTTGATGTTGGTGAAGACATCTCCGCTCTGTTTATAAAGTATCGCCTCTGTTCAAAGGGCATTTTGTCTGTTGCCGATGCCGTCAAGGAATTGAGCCTGAAATTTAAGAAGGTGAAAGTCGTTGCCCAGCAGCGTGAAATGCTTGCCGTGCGTCGTCAGGAACTTGCCGGTGAAACAAAAGTCCCGACTCCTGGCGAGATAGAGCAGCATATTGCTTTGGAACTTGCCGAGACCATAGGTGTCTGCTGGCAGACGTTTGATGATATTCTGCAGGAAATTGAACTTGGCCGGGAAATGGCCAAACAGGCCAAGGAGTCGTTGGTCCGTTCAAATCTGCGCCTGGTTATCTCGGTTTCCAAGAAATTCCTCAACCGTGGTTTGCAGCTGCCTGATTTGATTCAGGAGGGAAATATCGGCCTGATGAAGGCGGTTGAGAAGTACGACTATACCAGGGGCTATAAATTCTCCACCTATGCGACCTGGTGGATCAGGCAGGCCATTACCCGCGGGATTGCCGACCAGGGCCGGACCATCAGGCTGCCTGTACATATGATTGAAACCATTAACCGTATGCTGCGCTATTCCAAGGATTTTCAGCGGCTGGAAAGTCGTGAGCCCTCTCCGGACGAACTGGCCGAGCAGCTGGGAACGGACGTGGAAAAGGTCCATATGGCCCTGAAAACCGCCAAAGATGCCATTTCCCTTGATGCACCGGTTGGCGATGAAGAAGACACTCTGCTCAGTGATTTCGTTGAGGATCATGCCCATCCTGATCCCCAGGAAGCCTCGGTGACCCAGAGCCTCAAACGCTGCCTGTGCAAGGTTATGGACTCGCTCTCTCCGCGGGAGGCAAAGGTTCTGCGGATGCGCTACGGCATTGAAGTCGGTTGTGATCACACTCTGGAAGAAGTCGGCCAGTGTTTTGCCGTCACCCGTGAGCGCATCAGGCAGATTGAGGCCCAGGCAATCAAAAAATTGCGGCATCCGACCAGGAGTCGCGAACTCTCCACGTTCATGACCGATTAGTCCCTTTAGGCCGTGTATATCAGTGACACGGCCCTGGATTGGCTGGCTCTCGCCTTTTTGCCGGGAGTCGGCAGTACAACGCTCTGTCGTCTTGCGCAGCGGTATGGAAATCCCGCCTCCGTTCTTTCGGGGTCAAACCTGGATTCCGAGATCAATCCCCGTCTTGCCCGCATTCTTACCGATCAAAAACTCTCCTTTGAGGCCAAACAGCGCGCAGAGCAGCAGCTCGACGCCCTGAATCGTCACCAAGTCTCTCTTCTCTGTTATGGTGACCCAGCGTATCCCCAACAGCTTTGCGCCCTTGCCGACCCTCCGGTTTTTCTATTTTATCGAGGTGATCTTTACTGTCTGCAGAAACCCTCGATTGCTCTTGTCGGCTCCCGTGCCGCCACCTCTTATGGCCGTGATATCAGCTATAAATTGGCAACCGGTCTTGCCCGGCAAGGAATACTGGTCGTCTCCGGTGTGGCCCTTGGGATTGATGCCCATGCCCATCGCGGTGCGCTTACTGCCGGCGGCTTAACTGCCGGTGTCCTTGGCTGCGGCCTTGACGTTGTCTATCCCCGGGCCAACAAGGATTTATATCCGGAGATCGCCGGCCATGGCATTCTGCTGAGCGAATACCCCTGCGGAACTCGTCCGGACGGCTTTCGTTTTCCGGCCCGCAATCGTATTATCAGTGGTCTGGTGCAGGGGGTTGTAGTGGTTGAGGCAACCTTGAAGTCAGGTTCCCTGATTACCGCCCGCCTGGCTCTTGATCAGGGAAGAGAGGTTTTTGCCGTGCCCGGCCGGATTGATTCAGCAAAGAGTGCGGGTGCCCATCATCTGATCCGCCAGGGGGCGCATCTGGTGCAGAGCGTTGACGATATCACTGCAGAACTCGGGCTTGGCAGGCAGGCGGCATCGACACGGGCTGCAGGCAGGGAGAAATCCCTGGTTGAGGGCGAAGAGGAACAGCGTGTCCTTGACTGTCTTGATGTGTATCCGGTTGATATTGATACAGTCCTGCGGGTGACCGGTCTGGATGCCGGGCGGGTGCTGGATCTTCTCCTGCAGCTTGAGCTCAGGGGCCTTGTCCGACAGCATGCAGGCCAGATGTATGAAAAAACGGCCATTGATTGAGACGAAGTTTTTTTAAAAAAAATCTGTACAACAGGATGAAGGACGTTACAATGGTCCTCGCTTGCAATCCGTAACGGCTTACAGAAAAAAACGATGAGAATCTCCCCGGTGACGGAACATGCCGGGCTGGTTTTCTGGTCAATATACAACCGGAAAAAGACTATGAACTCAATGATGATCGCCCCCTCCATACTCTCTGCTGATTTCTCCCGCCTGGGCCCGGAGATTCGTGCCGTCGAACAGGCCGGCGCCGAGGTTATCCATGTCGACGTGATGGACGGCCATTTTGTTCCCAATATAACTATCGGCCCGTTGGTGGTTCGTGCGGTTCGGCAGGTAACCGATCTGCCGGTAGACGTCCACCTGATGATCACGGAGCCGGATCGATATCTACAGGATTTTGCCGAGGCCGGAGCCGACTGGATCACTGTCCATGTCGAGGCCTGTACCCATCTCCATCGCACGTTGCACCATATAAAGGAACTTGGCAAAAAGGCCGGGGCGGTTCTCAATCCGGCGACCTCTCTTTCCACCCTTGAATATGTGCTGGCTGATATAGATTTGGTCATGCTGATGAGTGTCAATCCCGGTTTCGGCGGTCAGTCGTTTATTGCCTCAACCTTGGACAAGATCAGGACCCTGCGGTCCATGATGGATGAGGTCAACCCGGGGGCCGGCATAGAAATTGACGGCGGTATCAGCCCGAAAACCATTGCCGATGTAGCCGGAGCCGGGGCCAATATCTTTGTTGCCGGTTCCGCCATCTATGGAAAGGAAGAGTATGGCGGGGTGATCGCGGAGCTCAAGGAGCTGGCCGGATTCCCGTCGGATTGATTTCTCACCTCTTCAAAGGAGAACGGTATGCACTTTAAAGATTTTTCTGATTTGGCGGCGGTTGATCAGCTGCAGCAGATTGCCGGAACCCCCTGCGATTTGACCCGGCCCGGCCTGTTGTCTGCCGACCGCTTTGCCGACTATCGGATGAGTAGTTGTGGTTTTGATTTGTTGTATGCAACCCAGCGGCTTGATGATGTTGTACTTGACGGCCTGCAGATCCTTGCCGATGAAGCGGAACTGGTGGATAAATTTCGTGCCATGAAACAGGGTGCGATTTTGAATCGAATTGAAGGCTACGAAAGTGAAGAACGACAGGTTCTTCATACCGCTTGTCGGGATATCTTTGATGAGCAGCCTGATAATCCGGAGGCATCAAATCAGGCAAAACAACAGCTGGCCGCTCTGCAGAGTTTTTTGCAGGACCTGGAAGACGGTGCCGTTGTCAACCATAAGGGCGAATCGTTTACCACCATGATTCAGGTCGGCATCGGGGGATCTGATCTTGGGCCCAGGGCCCTTTGTCTGGCGCTTGCCGCCTATGCCCGTCCGAACCGGGCCGTACGGTTTATTGCCAATGTGGATC
>CAZPXI010000050.1:6712-12501 GCA_964590715.1 uncultured Desulfobulbus sp. | reverse complement strand
CGAATAATGAAAATAGCCTAAAAAGTTCCATCTTCGCGGGCTATTTTCGGATAAACCTTACCGTTGTTAAAATCTTAACAAAGGCTGGACGTGTCTGAGAACGATCGTTTCTTCATGGAGCTTGCCCTGCAAGAGGCAAAAAAGGGCCTTGGCCGAACCTCTCCAAATCCGTGTGTCGGTTCGGTCATTGTTCGTGATGGTAAAATTATCGGTCGAGGATATCATAAGCGGGCCGGAACGCCCCATGCCGAAATCCATGCCCTTGCCGATGCCGGACCCGCTGCCCTGGGTGCGACCATGTATGTCACCCTGGAACCCTGCAACCATACCGGCAGAACGCCTCCCTGCAGCCATGCCGTTGTTGCCGCCGGTCTTGCCCGGGTTGTTATAGGACTCAGTGATCCCAACCCTGTTGCCAGTGGTGGTACCCAATATCTCCTTGACCATGGCATAGAGGTAACAACGGGCGTGTGCGAACAGGAGTGCCGCAGGATAAACCTTTCCTTTATCAAGCACACCACAACAAAAACACCCTGGGTAGTCATGAAGGCGGGGATGAGTCTGGATGGCCGGATTAGCTACCGAAAAGGGCAGGGGGGGGCAATTACTTGCCGGGAATCCGCTCAGGTCGTGCACATGCTTCGCAATCAAATTGACGCCATTCTCATCGGCGTGGAAACCGCGCGAATAGACAACCCTTCTCTGACCACTCGTCTGGAGAATCAGTCCGGCAGGGATCCGTTACGGATCATTCTCGACAGCCGACTTCGTCTTGACCCGGATGCAGTCCTTTTGACCCAAGACTCTTCTGCTGAAACCTGGGTCTTTTGTACCCATGAGGCCTCTCTGGAAAAGGAAGCGGATTTGCGTCAGGCTGGAGCGGCTGTCCACCGGGTTGCCGAGAGCAGTCAGCACCATGTTGACCTTGATGAGGTTCTGAGCGTTCTCGGAGCAAAAAATATCGTCTCCGTTTTTGTAGAAGGCGGGGCGGGCGTGCATGGTTCTTTTTTGCGCCATGGGCTTGTTGATGAAGTTTTTCTATTTATCGCGCCTTTTTTTATTGGTGATACCGGGCTGCCGTTGCTGCATGGTTATTCCAGTTCCTCTGCGGATTCGGTCGTGCAGCTGGTCGATGTTTCTGTCAAACAGGTCGGAGCAGACACCCTCATTCATGCATTTTTTCCAGATCAGGGCCTGTAATGATCTCTCCTGTACGGTGATGGACCCTGATTCTATCACAGATTTTTTTTAATCTGCTCCCATCCCTTTACAAAAGAATCCTGATTGTCAAAGATAATGGAAAGGGTCAGCCTGTCGTCTTCAAAGGAGGCCGTATGGAGGAGCGTAATATCTTCAGGTAACTGAATGGTGCGACGAAACTGTTGAAACTGTTCCTCGGCTCTGCTTTTGTTTGGAAAACATTGTTTTTCAAGGCTGCTGAGCAGGGCTGAGGCCTGTTGAGGACGATTGTCATCAGCTGTGTCTCCTTCCTGTTCCCATTTCAATACAAAATCACTAAAGGGACGACCTGTACGCATTCCAAGTTCAATGGCGAAACCGACCAGCTTCTGCTGCTTTGATCCGCCAAGTTTAAAGTGGTCGATCAACCCGACAACAGTTTGCTGATCTTTGCCGGAGAGTTTTGAGAGTCTGCTGCCGGTTTTCTGCTGGATGATGCCGGAGTGAAGGGCATCGACAGCTGTCTGATCAAGCTGCAGGCTGGCAGCGAATTCCTGTAACCTGTAGGGATGTGGTTTGAGCCCTATAAGAGGCAGCAGAGCGACGGCCTGTTCATTGGTAAATTTGTCACCCGTTTTCCGGAAGAATACGGCCTGCTCAATGGGGCTGAGAGTGGCCCCGGTCTGCCCGTGGATTAGGATTATCTCGCAGACCTGATACGGCTCTGCCTGCTGGTCAACAACAAGACAGGGGATTTCTTTCCACCCCAAAGCCTCGGCTGCTTGGATACGTTTTCTTCCGGACAGAATAATATAATGCCCATGCGCCATTTGGACTAACGGTGGCTGGAGAATGCCGAATTTCCGTATACTCTGACGTAGAACCTGATCAGGACCGGTGTCGGATTGAGGGCGCAGGCTGTACGAGGTGTCCTGTATGTCGATGGTATCAAGAGAAAGCAGGCTGCAGCGGGTGAGCGGAGTCATAGGCTTGGAAACATCCGGCGCAAAAATGAAAAAAGAAAGGGGCATCAGTTGATGCCCCTTGGTGAAATCTATGCGGTCAAAAAAATCACATATTGTTTATTTTGGTCCGTAAGATGCCGGAAGGTTTGAAGGTCACGACCCTTCTTGCCTCCAAGGTCAGTTCATTCCCTGTTTGAGGATTTCTGCCCCGACGTGATTTTTTGTCCTTAACATTAAACTTACCAAAGCCGCTTAAAAGCAAATCTTCACCTTTTATCAAGGAGTTTTTAGCTAAAGTAAGAAAGGTCTCTACCGATTCCGTTGCCTGAGCCTTGGTCAATGTTGGATGCGATTTATAGACCTGGCTGACCAGATTGGCTTTTGTCAGGGTCATGATGGAGCCTCCATTGTAGATTGTAAGAGTAGAGCTTTTGTTGTTGTTTTAAACTGTTATATGATACGCCTTCAACGACTTGCCTGTCAATGAAAATTATTTAAGAAAAGTAAAGCCGCTTCGACCTGCGTAGCGGGCGGATCTGCCAAGTTTTTCTTCGATTCGCAGCAGTTGATTATACTTGGCCACACGGTCACTTCTAGACGGAGCGCCGGTTTTAATCTGGCCGGTGCCGAGTGCAACGGAAAGGTCAGCGATAATTGTATCTTCAGTCTCTCCGGACCGGTGGGAAATAACCGAGGTGTATCCGGCCCGGTGAGCCATTTCAACCGCATCCAGGGTCTCGGTCACGGTCCCTATCTGGTTGAGTTTAATCAGGATGGAGTTGGCAATCCCGCGTTTGATACCTTTCTGGAGAATTTTTGTATTGGTTACAAAAATATCATCCCCTACCAGCTGAATTTTGCCGCCTAAGGCTTTGGTTAATTTTTTCCACCCTTTCCAGTCGGACTCATCCAACCCGTCTTCAATGGAGATAAGCGGATATTTTTTTACCCAGTCGGTGTACAGCGCAATCAGTTCATCAACCGATTTTTTCGGTATCTTTTCAGCGCCAAGGAGATATTTGTTTTGGCTGCTTGAGTAAAATTCACTGGCTGCGGCATCAATACCTATATAGATGTCTTTGCCTGGTTTGTAACCGGCCAGCGTAATCCCCTCAAGGATGGCCTCCATGGCCTCTTCATTGGAACGAAGGTTTGGTGCGAAGCCTCCTTCATCACCGACAGCTGTCTGCAAGCCTTTTTTTCTGAGAACCTTTTTCAAGCTGTGAAAGGTTTCCGCTCCCATTTGCAGCGCTTCGGCAAACGAGGTTGCTCCCACAGGCAGAATCATAAATTCCTGAATGTCAACGTTGTTGTCGGCGTGGGCACCACCGTTGAGGATATTCATCATTGGTACAGGCAATACCTTGGCATTGACACCGCCAAAATAGCTATACAGGGGAAGATCTCTTTCCTTTGCCGAGGCTTTTGCTACGGCCATGGATACCCCAAGAATTGCATTGGCGCCAAGTTTCCTTTTGTTGGCGGTTCCGTCAAGTTCAAGCATGATTTGGTCAATGAGTACCTGCTCTGAGGATTCAAAACCAAGCAGAGCCGGTGTGATGATTTCATTGACGTTTTTTACTGCCTGAAGCACTCCTTTGCCGCCGTAACGTTTTTTTTTTGTATCGCGCAGTTCCAGGGCTTCACGCTGACCAGTGGAGGCACCGGATGGAACGGCAGCCCTGCCGGTACTGCCGCTGTCAAGAATAACCTCTGCTTCAATAGTAGGGTTGCCCCTGGAGTCAAGGATTTCACGTGCAGCAATATCCAGTATTTCTCCCATGCAATGAGCCTCTGGTTTTGTGAAAAATTATATGTTACCGGCCATCTGGAAGATCGGTAGATACATGGCCACAACAAGGCCGCCGATCATGCCGCCGAGAAAAACCATCATCAACGGTTCGATCATGGCAGTGAGATTTTCTACGGCCTGATCAACCTCATCATCATAAAAGTCGGCAATTTTTTCCAGCATGGTATCCAGGGCACCAACGGATTCACCGACGTTGATCATCTGGACAACCATGTTTGGAAAGACACCGGTTTCCTCAAGTGGTTCGGCAATGGGCCGACCTTCGGCAATGGCATCGGAAACCCGGTACACGGAACGTTCGATGACCATATTACCGGAGGTCCTGGCAACGACGTGCAGAGCCTCAAGAATAGGGACACCACTTTGCAGCATGGTGCTGAGGGTCCGGGTAAATTTGGCTACAGCTACCTTGCGGATGAGAGGGCCGACAATCGGGGCCCGCAGGAAAAAGGCATCCATTTTAAAACGACCTTTTTCCGTTTTGTATATTTTTTTAAAGATATACACAATAAACATGCCCCCAAGCCCGATAAAGATAAAGTTTCCTTTGACAAAGTCACTCATGTCGACAACCAGTTGGGTTATCGCCGGGAGCTCGGAGTCAAGACTCGCAAACATCTCCACAAAAACCGGAATTACAAAGACCAGAATCACGACCAGAATCAGCAGGGAAATGGCCAGACAGATGACTGGATAGGTCATCGCCCCTTTGATTTTTTTCTGCAGGGCCATGGATTTTTCTTTAAAGTTGGCCAGCCGTGAAAGAATGGTGTCGAGGATACCGCCAAGTTCGCCGGCCTCTATCATGTTTGCATAGAGGTTGTCGAAAATATTAGTATGCTTGCGCATGGAATCAGCCAGTGTTGTTCCTGATTCCACATCCGTCTGTATTTCGTTAAGCGCTTTTCTAAAGGTAGAGTTGTCCTGCTGTTTGGCAAGAATCTGCAAACATTGAACAAGGGGCAGACCAGCATCGATCATGGTGGACAACTGTCTGGTAAAGATAACAACGTCTTTTCCAGTGACCTTGGGTTGGAAAAGCGCGATATTCTCAAAGATATCCTTGGGCTTTTCTTTGATTTTTGGATTATCGATTCGCAATCGACGAAGCTGTGCCCTGGCCCCGGCTTCGTCAATAGCCTCAACTTCTCCTTTACGTTTTTCTCCATAACTATTTTTTCCTTTCCATACATATACCGGCATAAATTCTCTCCGCGCTGGATGCAACTTGTGGAATCCGAGCAGATAATTGGTTGACAGACCGTCAATTTGTTTTTATATAAATAGCCCTTTTAAGAGTCAGTGCATTACGTGCTGAATTTATTGTATGGAAAATCAATCTCTGATTCAAGAGATACTTTATATTTTTTACAGGAGGTTGGCAGTATGGAGACCGGAAAGGAAATGAACTATAGTGCCGAATCGTTTCAACCGATAATTGAGAAGTGTGACGGCTGTGAACGGGTCGTCAGTGAAGAGGGTGCAACGTATTGTAAAACTTATGCAAATCCAGCTGCTAAATGGCGCATAGGGATTTGTAATTTTGCTACCCATGCCAAACCTGAGATCAAGGTGGTCAAGGTACGGATCAACCCATTGAAGGCTGCAAAGCGGGCATCTTCTTCACGAAGAGGATAGTTTTAGATCGTTTGGGGGGTGTCTGGACTCTATTATTGTCCATGAAATCCCCTTTTTTATTCTCTGCGGCCAAAAAGTGCTGTCCCCACCCGAACCATGGTCGCCCCTTCTTCAATGGCTATCGTATAGTCTGCCGACATTCCCATCGACAGCTGGACGTCATTGTTGTCTGCAAATAATTTTTTTTGCGCCAG
>CAZPXI010000050.1:0-6612 GCA_964590715.1 uncultured Desulfobulbus sp. | reverse complement strand
AAAGAGTTCTGCGGCAAGCTTGGCCTTGTTGCTCTGCAGGTGGCCGATAAAGTGCCAGCAGAGATTTTGATCTTTCAGCGCTCTGATTTTCTGTTCGGCTTCCTGGAGGTAATTCTCGCCAAAGACCTGCTGCCCGCAGGATATCGCCTGTTTGATCACTTCAATATCTTTGCGTTTGGAAACAGCAACCAGTTGAACGGACTGCGGCGTGCGTCCGCTTTGAACGGCGGCTCGGGCGATATTTTTTTTTATTGTCTGCAGATTCTCACAGGTCATGGTCTTCTCGGGTTTTTATGAAAATACAGGCAGGGTTCTGATTATTGAGAACCAAGCCGGGGCATTGATGGTCGAAGTCTACGCTTATCCGGTTGGGGCGGGCCTATTTATTGGGCCGTACCGGCAGGCGGAAGGTTGAAAAGTGTTCTGGTGTTGTCTGTTGTCTGAGCGGCAATCTCCGCCAGGGTCGTGTTGCGCAGTTGGGCTATTTTTTCAGCAGTATGCAGGAGCAGTTCAGGCGTATTGCGCTTACCGCGAAAGGGGACCGGAGCAAGAAAAGGACCGTCGGTCTCAATTAACATGGATTGCAGCGGTAGATCAACGGCCACCTGTTGCAGGGCCTGTGCATTTTTAAAGGTAACAATACCCGGGATGGAAACAAAAAAGCCCAGCTCAACGACCTGCTCGGCAAAGGTAATGTCTCCTGAAAAGCAATGCAGAACACCACCGGCCGGAAATGGAGCATGCTGTTTGAGTATTTTCAAGGTGTCTTCGTGGGCATCCCGGTCATGGATGATAACCGGCAGCTTAAGCTCTTGTGCCAGCGCCAGTTGGCGCGAAAACACCTGTTGCTGAATCTCTTTTGGTGAGTACATCTTAGCATAGTCGAGACCTATTTCACCATAACCGACAACTTTTTCATGTGCGCTGAGTTGGGCTATCTCGTCAAAATCCGTATCGTTTACAGCGGCGGAATCGTGTGGGTGAACGCCGACCGAAGCATAAATGGATGGGTAACGCTCGGCAATCTGAACCGCCTGCACGGAGCTGGCCTTGTCAATGCCAATGCTGATAATATTGGTGACTCCTGCCCGGTGTGCCCTATCTAAAACCTGGTCAAGGTCCTGTTCAAAAGCCTCCATGTTTAAATGGCAGTGAGAGTCAATGAGCGTTATTTTTTCAGGTGTATTTGATGGTCGCATTCGTTATATCCTTATGTATTTTGCGCTATTCTTTACCAGATGGGATCAATACAGGCAAGAAACAAAGCCGCCCGGGTAAAATGAGGCAATGGGAGTTGACAAGGAAAAGGTATTCCTTTACAAGTACGGATTGTAGAATACAATTAACAGGGTCAATATGCAGAAGAAAACCACAGTCTTTGAGGCTATTGTACATCGGCGCAGTATCCGAGATTTTACTTCGGACTCTGTCAGTGATGTGATGCTTAAGACCATAGTAACCGCAGGCATATGGGCCCCGTCAGGTTTAAATAACCAGCCTTGGCGCTTTGTGCTTATCCGAGATGCCGCAATCAGGGGAAAACTCGCCGTACTGACAAGTTACAGTCATATTATTGAAGGTGCTTCCGCCTTGATCGCTGTCTATCTCGACATTGATACGATATATGATGAGGTCAAAGATCATCAGGCGGCCGGAGCCTGTATTCAGAATATGTTGCTCTGCACCGAAGAACTTGGACTCGGAGCAGTCTGGCTTGGGCAGATTCTGAAGAATAAAAAACAGGTTAACGAAGTGCTTGAGCTTGATGACCGGTTTGATCTCATGGCTCTGCTTGCAATCGGCCACCCTGAGCACCACAATCAGAAATCCCGGCGAAAGCCTCTTTCCGATTTTATTCTAAAAAATTTGTAAAGGAGACGACAAATGAAGAGATCCCGCACCTGCCTGACAACCCTTGCCCTGATACTTATTGCAACCCTGATGTTCGTTGCCGGCTGTGCCAGTGGCCCCATGGGCAAGACAGAGATCGAAGCCGGTGACGCTGCTTTGCCGCCGGTTTCAGGATTTGCCGATGATATCCAGGATATTGTCCTGCCTACCGACATGGAGTGGAACCGGGGCAAGTCCATGGCCATCAAAACCGAATCTTTTCGTGGCGGTGTCTGGTACTATGAGGGGAAAGTGGAGGTGATCTCGCTTAAGGATTTTATGAGCAGTTCCATGCAGGATAATAAGTGGAAGCTCGTCGGTGAAGTGACCTCCAAGGATGTTCTGCTTGCCTTTGCCAAGCCGAACAAGACCTGCATGATGGTGATTGCTGATAAAAGTTTCGGTAAAACCTCATTGACGCTGTATGTGACCATCGATAAAACCGCTGCCGCATCTCTCAACCCCTTTGGCGAAGCCGTCAGTCAGTAAACGGTTTCGGCATCAAAACATGACATCGGAAGTTGAACCACCTGTCTCAACCTCATCGGTACTGACCGGTAAGCGGATTCTGTTTGGCGTTACCGGTTCAATTGCCGCCTTTAAGGCTGCCGGCTGGGTGCGTCGGTTATCTGCCGAATCCGCAGGGGTAACCGTGGTCATGACCGGAGCTGCTGAGCGCTTTGTCTCCTCGCTGACTTTTGGGGCACTGTCCGGTAATCCCGTGTACGGGAATATGTTTGACGAGGATCCGGACAGGTTGATGGCCCATATCAACCTGTCGCGGGAAGCCGATTGTATCCTGATTGCCCCGGCTACAGCCCAGACCATTGCCCGGCTGGCCCACGGCATGGCTGATGATCTGCTGTCTACCGTGGTTCTGGCTGCAAAGATTCCAGTGATTGTCTGTCCGGCCATGAACTGCAATATGCTGTCTCACCCCGCTACCCGGAGGAACCTTCGACAACTGCAGGAGCTGGGGTATCATATTATTTCGCCCGATACAGGAGTGCTGGCCTGCGGTGAAGAAGGGGTCGGCCGCTTGCCCGAATGGGAGCCTGTCCGTGAAACCCTGCTTCGGCTTTTCTCCACCCCGGATCTTGCTGCAAAAAAAATTGTGGTGACCGCCGGTCCCACCAGAGAACCGCTGGATCCGGCCCGTTTTTTAAGTAACCGTTCAAGTGGAAAAATGGGCTATGCCCTTGCCAGAACTGCTGCACGCAGAGGAGCTGAAGTCGTTCTTATCTCCGGTCCGGTGGCGCTGGCCGAGCCCGCAGGAATCAACACCATTCATGTAACGACGGCAGCTGAGATGCGGGAACAGGTTCTTGAACTTGCCCGGGATGCCGATATCGTGGTTAAAGCTGCTGCTGTTGCCGATTTCAAACCCAAAAAATACCAGGAACAGAAAATCAAGAAGAGCAGTGCCGAGCCCCTGATAGAACTGGAAAAAAATCCTGATATCCTGGCAGAGTTAGGAGGGACGCGGCGACCGGGATTGTTGCTGGTCGGGTTTGCTGCCGAAAGCAGGAATCATGAACAAGAGGGCTTTAGAAAACTCCAGCAGAAAAATGCCGACCTTATGGTCGTCAATGATATCCTGGGCTCTGCAACCGGTTTTGATGTAGAAACTAATCAGGTGACCCTGGTGGATAAAAACGGCAGTCGCCGGCTTCCGCTCCTGTCCAAGGTCGAGACCTCCAACCGGATATGGGATCACGTTCTTTCGCTCAACGGCTCATGAGAAATGAGTGTTCTCTCTTGAGAGAAAAGAGAACGGGTTTCATGTTGGTCTTATTGTTTAAGGGTGGTGCCTCCCGTCTTTGAGACCAGGCACGACCCCTTCAAACTCAATACACTTTGCCCGCCTCTTTTTACTTTACCCAGCCATTGCCTCCTGATAGATTGCTACAATATCCTCTTTAGACGGCTGTCTCGGGTTGTTTTCAACCGGTCTGGCCACTGTCAATGCTATTTCAGCCATTTCCGGCAGTTTCTCTTCCGAGATGTTCAACTCTTGCAGGCTCTTTGGAATACCGAGATCCTGATTGAGCAGGTGGAGTTCCTCAACCGTCACTTCAGCCGCATCGCGCAGGGATAATCCGGCAACATCCTGACCAAGTATTTCAGCCAGCAGCGCGTGTTTCTGCAGGTTGCCGATCAGGTTGTATTCGGTGACATAGGGGAGCAGTACGGCATTGGCCAGGCCGTGCGCTATGCCGAACATGCCGCCAAGGGGATAGGCCATGGCATGGACAAGGCCGACTCCGGCAATGGCCAGCGCCTTACCGCCGAGCAGGCTGCCGAGCAGCATGTTGCCTCGGGCTTCAATATTCCTGCCGTCGGCATAGGCGGATCTGATGTTGTCGGCAATAAGCTCCATGGCACGGATGGAGTACATCTCGGAGATCGGATGGGCCTGGGTTGAGGTGTAGGCCTCCAGGGCGTGAGTCAGGGCATCAATGCCGGTTGTAGCCGTGACCTGCGGCGGCAGGCTCAGGGTCAGTTCCGGATCAAGTAGGGCAACATCCGGGTAGAGCGGATCGCCGTTCATCCCGCCTTTTGATCCGGTTTCCTCATTAATAAAGACCGCGGTAAAGGTGACCTCGGCCCCGGTACCGGCTGAGGTCGGGACCATGATTTTCGGCACCCCGGGTTTGCTGATTTTCCCCAAGCCAAGATAGTCGACCGCGCGTCCGCCGTTAGTCAGCAGAATACTGATTGCCTTGGCAACATCCATCGCTGAACCGCCGCCAACGCCGATGACGCAGTCGCAGTTGTTGGTCCGGGCCAGTTCAGTACCTGCATCAGCCAGGCGAAGGCCGGGCTCAGGGTCAATCCGGTCATAAACAGTATAGTTGATCCCTGCTGTATCAAGCGGGGTGCGGATGTTTGTATCCAGTCCTGCTTTGACCAGGCCCGGATCCAGCACCAGTAACGGTTTTGTGGCGCCGGTTTGACGGATAATTTCCGGCAGAGAATTGATTGAGCCTGCACCGAAGTGTATTTGAGTCGGCTGGGTAATGGAAAAAGATGTGGAAACGGTCATGAGTTCACCTCTGTGGTTATGTCGGGAATTGGTCCAGCCATCTGGCTTATCTGCAAAGAGCGTATCTTGCAAATGTAACAGCAGCCAAGTAGAGTGTATTTCAAAATATTCACTATAGCGCGCGCAGTAATTTTCGCTAGAAAAAGCCTGCAGTTTCAGCTTGAAAATGAGGACTATCCGGTATGGCCATGCAACTGAGTCGATCCGAACAGAAAAGAAGGATCAAGGAAATTGAACAGCTGGTCAGGGAACTGGTCGAACTACCTGCTCAGGTGTTGACTAAGCTTCCCTGTGATGATGAACTAATTTTTCTTTTTAAAGAGACCCGGTCCCTTAAAGGTGGTGCCCGTAAGAGGCAGATTAAATATATAACCAAGATTCTGAAAAAAGAGCCGGTAACTGAGTTGTACGATTTTCTTTCAAAGAGAAAGGGGGCTTCTCTGCATCAGAAAAAACAATTTCATGAGCTGGAATATCTACGTGATAATCTTCTTGATGAGGCGATTGCGCTGAGAAAGGTTTTACGCAGTGAACAACAGGAACTTGCAGAAACCTGGGAAAGTGAAACCATCAGTGAGATACAAAAACAGTTTCCATCAATTGATCCCGTTGCTCTGAGTCGATTGGCTGCGATCTTTGCCCGAACCCGACAGCCCCGGCACAGCCGGGAAATTTTTCGGTTACTTCAGGCGGCTATGGAGCAGGCTGAGCGGGAAAATCACCGCATATAACAGAAGTTAGTTTCTTAACCGGAAGTGTTTGGATTGTATTGGAACAAGGAGAGAGAGATGGAATATGCGCAAGGTGAGGTGGGTCGTGTTTTCTATGCCCGATTTGACCACGGGGATGATATCCTGGAAGGATTGACTCGGCTTGCTGAAAAAGAGCAGCTCCGCAACGGCTGGTTTCAGCTCTTTGGGGGATTGCTTGCAGCCGACGTGGTGACCGGGCCGGAGGAGCCGGTCATGCCGCCGAAACCGGTCTGGGATAAGGTTAAGGACAGTCGTGAAGTTCTCGGGGTTGGTTCGATTTTTTTTGACGGCGATAAGCCCTTGCTGCATATGCACGCCGCAATGGGCCATCATGGTGACACCTTGACCGGGTGTGTCAGAAAACATACCGAGGTCTACCTTTTGATAGAGGCGGTTATCTATGAGCTGAAAGGGATGGATATCACTCGGCCCTGGTTTGAGAAGGGTGGGTTTAACCGGCCGGAACTTGGTTGATCAGGTTGGTAAAGGCTAAAAGATGGTAGGAGTTTCAGCCCATCAGAGAGTAACTCGGAGACCAGCAATACCACCCCTCAACGAGATGGTATTGCTGGGAAAGTAAAAAAATCACTCTTCGCCGCTGTCAATCAGCAGGATTTTATCCCCGGGTTTTAAGGCCTGACCGACCTTGGTGGAAATAGTAGACACGGTTCCGGCTATCTCACTGATAACCGGAGTCTGCATCTTCATGGCTTCAAGAACCGCAACCTGATCCCCAATCTCTATTTTCTGACCAGCTTCAACCGATATTTCATACACGTTGCCTCCAAAGGGAGCACGGATGTCACCGGTTTTGGCCAGGTGGGCAATTTCCTCTTTGGAGAGCGTTGCAACTGCCGCCGCCGCACCCGCCTGTGCTTCAGCCTCGATAATAAAGGCTCTCTGGTGATGGTCAACGTTGAGGTA
>CAZPXI010000049.1:3125-13011 GCA_964590715.1 uncultured Desulfobulbus sp. | reverse complement strand
GGTCCTGCTCAACCCGGCTGATCCCGAAATCCCGGGCCAGGACTTCCGCAGTCGAACCCATCAGTAACCCGCTCACCGGATCGGTCAGGCCGGACATCAGTCCTATGACCGGTTTTAAAAAGGCCGGGCGGAAGCCAAAGAGTGCACGTACTGAATCAAGGGCGGTTTTAGACCTGGAGAGTTGTTCAAACAGAGCGGTCATTTTTTGGGAATAGACCAGCGGAATATTACTCATTGATTCCACTCCGCCGCAGAGGTAGATCTTTCCCTCTCCGGCATGGATTCTGGCAGCAGCGGTGGTGATGGATTCCATGCCCGAGGCGCAGTTTCTGTGGACCGTCATTGCCGGGGTTGCCTCGGAAAAACCCGCCCGCAGAGCAATGACCCGGGCGATATTTGCAGCGTGGATGGGCTGGGCAACGTTGCCGATGATTACTTCATCAATTTCGTCAAAGGTCAGGGGCGAGCGTAACACCACCTCTCTGACCAGTTTGCTGCCGAGGGTGTCGGCCTGGAGGGTTTTAAACGTGCCGCCCGCTTTTGCCATTGGGGTCCTGAGCCCTGATATGATTGCGATCCGTTCCATTATCTGATCTCCTTGAACGGGGGTGCATTCTTTTAAATATGCCCCTCGTACATTGCTTCAATTCTTTCCTGGAAACGCTTCTGAATATGCTCGCGGGCAAGTTTCATCGACGGGGTCAAGTCGCCGTTTTCTATACTGAGCGGTTCGGTGATCAGATGAAAATCCCTGATCCGTTCCCAGTGGTTCAGCCTTTTGTTTATTTTAGAAATGAGGTGGTGGATCTTTTTTTGAAATCGTCCGCAATGCAGGGCCTCATGCACATCCATGCAACCGTGTTTTTTCATTAATCCGCGCAGAACATTTTCATCCATCATTAACAAGGCGACCACAAAAGGTCTGTTGTTGCCCACGGTCAGGACGTGGTCAAACCAGCCGCTTGCCATCAGCAGATGTTCAATATAGCCGGTTGAGATATACTCGCCGGTCGAGGTCTTGGAGAGTTCCTTGCTTCTGCCGGTAATGGTGATGTAGCCCTCATCATCCATGGTTGCCAGATCGCCGGTATGGAGCCAGCCATCGCTGTCAACCGTCTCCCGGGTTGCCTGTGGATTGTTGTGATATCCCATCATAATTCCCGGGCCCCGGGCAAGCAGTTCTCCATTTGCATCTATTTTTGTCTCGGTGTGGGTAAAGTGTCTGCCGCAGGTGCCGACCTTGTTTTCGCCCGGCGCGTTGGCGCAGATAACCGGGCTTGCTTCGGTCAGACCATATCCCTGGTATACGGGGATGCCGATGTTGAGAAAAAAGCGGTACAGGTCATCGGATAATGGTGCTCCACCCGAGATCAGCATTCGTATCCTGCCCCCCATGGCTTCCCTGAGTTTGCTATAGACCAGGGTATCCATCAGAGTATCGAGCCGCGATTTACGCCGGTACGGATCTTTGTACCGTGCCCTGTGAAAGGCTGTCATAGCGATGAGTTTTTTTACCGGATTGGACTGCATCGCCTTGCTATGCATCTTGAACCAGACCTTTTCCAACAGTCGCGGCACCACGGTCATGATCGTCGGCCGGACGCTGCGCATGAGGTTGCCGATGTTTTTCACATCATCGGCAAAGTAGATACTCATCCCGGTGGAGAGGTAGAAATGCATGACCATCCGTTCAAAAATGTGGGCCAGCGGCAACAGGCTCAAGGCGATATCCGTTTTCGGATCAAATTTGTACTTGATTGCGGTGTCGATAATCTGGGAGATGAGGTTGAAATGGGTTAACTCAACTCCTTTGGGCAGGCCCGAGGTGCCTGAAGTGTAGACGATTGTGACCAGGTCATCCGAGCTGATCTTGGAAAGTATCTGGTCGAATTTTTCCGGGGATTTTTGGTCGATCTCCTGCCCCGCCCTGATAAAGGTATCCAGTGACCGGCGACCCTGATCGGTCGTATCAATGTCGATACATGTTATTGAGGGATCGGCCGCAAGGATGACCTCTTCATGGGCCTCGGTCTGGATGAAAACGGTATGAAGGTCTGCGTCGTCGATCTGAAAGCGCAGGTTTTTAGTGGAGATATTTGTGAACAGGGGTACGCTGACGGCCCCGGAGAGCATTAAGGCGTAATCAATCAACAGCCAGTAGACCGACGGCGATATCGCTATTGCAATCTGCCGGCCGCGCCAGCCTTCAGCCTCAAAGGCCAGGGTAAGGTGGCGTATTGCTGTTAGAAATTCTGTTTTAGAATACCTTTTCCACTGGTCGGATTCTCTATGATGTACAAAGGTAGAATTCTCCGGTAACTCATATATATTGTTGTACAACTCAGCAAAACTTCGAATATCCTTTTTCATAGCGTGCTCCTTTCCCCACAGTGGAGATGTATGGAAAAAAAGGGCGCTTAAGATGGTTATCCGTTTTGCCGGTCTGCTGTGTACCCGTATTTACTCTCTGACTCTCATCATAGTAGCGATGTCCCCATTTTTGTACAGCTCTGTCAGAAGTCTCTAAACCTGATAATCATCAAGCGGTTACTGGTCGTGACCCTTTACTCTCCATTTCGAAGGCAACCGGATGCCGATTAAAAAACCGGATCGGCCCAACGAGTCGGAAGAGAATACTGAGAGAATAAGAAGTATTCTCTTGTAATTAGAAATATAATCATTACATTGAAAAAGTCAGGGTGAATATTTTATAATCAGCGTTCAGCGCTTGCTTTGAGCGGATTTACATCATAAAAAATTTTTTTCAATTCATCCTTCAATGTGGTAGAAAAGAGGAGCTGGTCGTGGGAATATCCACTGAGCTCTGCGGTCCCGGCCAGACAGCGGACCTGAGTGCGCAGGTTTGCGACATGCCGGGGCGGGACGATTTCATCGTCGATGGAGTTATAGACATAGACCGGTGAGGTGGTTTTCCTGACAAATTTGATGGTTTCAAATTTATAGCGGATAAAGAGGCGGGGGACAAAAGGAGCCTTGCCCTGGATCAATGATCGGACCGAGTCAAAAGGGGCCACCAGTACGGTCCATTTTGGATTTCGTTTGGATGCAACATAGGCTGCAATTGATGAGCCGAGGCTGAACCCGACCAGGGCCACAGGTGCATATCGCCTTTGGGCCCAGTCATAGGCAACCAGACTGTCGTGAAGCACGGATTTTTCCGTTGGTCGGCCGTCACTTGTTCCATATCCGCGGTAATTAAAGGTGATCCATCGCACCCCGGGATGTTCAAGCGACCATTTTTGGATCAGGGCGACGGTGTCCTGCTCTTTGCCGCCGAAATAGAGAATGGTTGCGGCCGGATGCTCCGGCTCATAGGTGATGCCCTCAAGTTCCACCCCGGGTGCTACCTCCAGCCTGTGCAGGTGGTACATGGCTTCGTGTTGTTTAAAATAGGCGCGATTGGGGTGGTACCTGGGCGAGAAGACAAATCGGCGCTGGGGAAAATAGAGCAGAAAAACCAGCAGGGCCGGGATAGTTATCCCTGTAAGCAGGATCCAGGCAACCATCAGTTCAGCCCCGGCCGGCCGATGGAACAGGTGCAGCGGTGTGCGTATGCAGGTTGATGAGGGTACACATAACTCGTTTCCTTGTCTCCTGTTGGTCCTGTAGGGATCCTGACGATATCCTTGAGGTTATCGCATGTATATACCATCTCAGGGGCCGGAACGCTCGAAAACAGACAAAATCCCGGGCCGACAATATGAAGGTTTTAGTTATTCACCGGATTGCAGGGGCCGGCAAATTCATCATAAATTTGCTGAGTTCGTAATGCCCTTTGGTATTCAGCGATGGTATCCTTTGCTCTAGGCTGAGGATTTGTGGGTAATCAGAAAAAAATACTGCAGAGGGAGAAGAGATGAAGAACAGGATTGAAGTCGAAAATGATCAGGAGCAATATCTGATTGATATCTCCGATGACGATGTCCTGCAGGCCATGAAGCAGCTGGGCGGATATGTCGATATAACATTTGGTGACTTCAAGGAACTCTATCATATTGCCTGCAGACATGCGCTCAGCCGTCTTATGGATTCTGTCCGGGCCGGGGACATCATGACCAGAAAAGTTGTTTCCGTACATAGACAGGATCAATCCGTGGAAATAGCCGAACGTATGGCAAACCATAACGTCTCAGGGATTCCCGTGCTCGACGATGAAGAGCAGGTGGTCGGCATTATTTCTGAAAATGATTTTTTATCCCGCATGGGGAGCAGAGAAGTGACATCGTTTATGAGTATTGTCGCCCGCTGCCTGCAACAAAAAGGGTGCCTTGCCGTGCCCGTCAGCAAACAGAAAGCCCAGGATATTATGACCTCTCCCGCAGTCACGGTCAGTGAAGACACGCCTGTATCGGAAATTGTGAAAATTTTTGCGGAAAAAAAGATCAACCGGGTGCCGGTGACCAGTGAGGACGGGAAACTCATCGGGATCGTATCAAGAGCGGATACCCTGCAGACGGTTATCCCCAGGGTAAAAGGATAGATTATGAAGTATTTTCAGAAAATGAAGGGAACAACCAAGAGCCCGCCGGTGGCTGGTTTGTTTGAAATCTGCTGGTCCTGGCTTGGCGCATTTCTTGGCATTGCCGCAGTATCAAGCATCCACTATAATCTGATTGCGCAAACGGATCTTGTCATGGTGATCGGGTCGTTTGGTGCGTCGGCGGTTCTGGTCTACGGGGCCATAAAAAGTCCCCTGGCCCAACCTCGCAATCTTGTCGGGGGCCATATCATTTCCGCGATTATCGGTGTGGCCTGCTATAAAATATTTGGTGGTCAGATGTGGCTTGCATCTTCGCTCGCCGTTGCTACGGCTATCGCGGTTATGCATGCCACCAAGACCTTACATCCTCCGGGTGGTGCAACCGCGCTCATAGCAGTTATCGGCAGCACCAAGGTCCATGATTTAGGTTTTTTTTATGCGGTTGTTCCTGTTGGAGTTGGGGTGATGATCATGCTGATCGTTGCCCTGCTGGTTAACAATATCCCCAAAAATCGCAGCTATCCCGAATACTGGCTGTGAAAAAACAGGGCGGGTTGACGGTTACGCCAGCAGCATGGAATCCATGGCCAGCTCCTCGCCCTGAGACTGATAGAACTTTTGTACCAGGTCCTCAACGGTAAGAGCCGCTTTTTCCTGGTCGCGGACATCAAGGATGATCCCGCCCTGATGGAGCATGATCAGACGGTTGCCGAACCCGATGGCATGCTTCATGTTATGGGTGATCATCATGCTGGTCAGTCCCTGCCCTTTGACGATATCCCGGGTCAGCATCAGGATCTGGTTTGCGGTTTTGGGGTCAAGAGCGGCAATATGCTCATCGAGTAACAACACCTCCGGGCGGATCATGGTGGCCATCAGCATGGTCAGGGCCTGTCGCTGACCGCCGGATAACAGGCCGACCTTGTCCAGTAACCTTTCCTCCAGTCCCAGCCCCAGGTGTTTAAGCCTGCTTTTGAACAGCTCACGATCCTTTGCTTTGACTCCCCTGCCCAGTCCTCTTTTCTTGCCTCGCTTGATTGCAAGGGCCAGATTCTGTTCAATGGTGGCCGAGGGACAGGTGCCCAGCAGAGGATCCTGAAAGACCCGGGAAATATATTTTGCCCGTTTGTACTCCGGCCACCGCGTGACATCCCTGTTGTTGACGGTGATTCTGCCTGTATCGGGAAAAAAACATCCGGCAATACAGTTCAGCAGGGTAGATTTACCGGCCCCGTTGGAGCCGATCACCGTGATAAAATCACCCTCTTCAATCTGCAGGTTGATATCGTTGAGGGCAAAGACTTCGTTGACGCTTCCCTTATGGAAGTATTTTTGACAGCTATCGAGTGTAATCAACGTTGCATTAACCTGTTTTTAAGATTTGGCGCAATCAGGGCGCTGATAACCAGAATCGCGGTTATAAGATTCAAATCGCTCGGGTTAAAGGAAAATCCGCCGATTTCCAGGCCAAGGGCAAGGGCTATGGCAAGCCGATAGACAATGGAGCCCAACAGGGCTGCGGTAAAGGCCCGGGCAATGGTTCTGCTGCCGAAGACGGTCTCGCCGATAATGACTGAGGCCAAGCCGGCGACTATAGTGCCAATCCCCATGCCGACATCGGCCGCACCCTGATTCTGGGCGACCAGGGCACCGCTCAGGGCAACCAGGCCATTGGAGATTCCCACCCCGAGGATGATGATGGTGTGGGTGTTGACTCCCAGGCTGGTCACCATCTGCGGATTATCGCCGGTTGCCAGCATGGCCTGGCCGAGTTCGGTGCTGAGAAACCAGACGATCAGCAACACGGTGCAGACCGCAAACAGGCCGAAGACAATCAGTCCGGAATAATAGGCAGGCACGCCCAGGTCAGTGACCACATCAAAGACGGTATCCACCCCGAGCAGGGCGATGTTGGGCCCGGACATGATCCTGATGTTGATGGAATAGAGGGCAATCATGGTCAGGATCGATGCCAACAGGTGAAGGATCTTGAATTTGGTATTTAAGACCGCGGTGACAACACCGGCCAGAAAACCGCCCATAGCCGCAAAAACCAGGGAGAGATAGGGGTTGTAGCCGCTGGTGATGGCAACCGCCGAGATGGCCGCACCAAGGGGCAGGCTTCCGTCCACGGTCAGGTCCGGGAAATCGAGAATGCGAAAGGTGAGATAGACACCAATCACCATGATGCCGTAGACCAGTCCCTGTTCAACGGCACCTATGGCTGCATATAAAGTCATATTTTTTTAATTAGCCCCTTATCCAGGCTGTTTGCTGGTTCATTAACGGCGCAGAGTGCCGAGGGTTATACAGCATCGCGTGCAGATGCAGTGAGAGACTTTTTGTATCCCGGGCCTCGTTACACCGCTTTGTAACGTAAAATCGTTTTTTCCTCGTTAAAGCAATAGGTTGTTTAGGCTGAAGACTGTTAGGGGTGCTTTTTTTAATCCCTTGCTAACAGCCTACAGCCTAAGCATCCTGCGGGCTTGCCCGCCTTAATTGTATATCTTGGTCGCCTTCTCCAGCAATTCCCGGGGTGGGGTTATGCCCATCATCCCGGCATATTTGGCATTGATGTGCAGCTCCAGGTTTTTCTGAAACTCCACCGGGGTATCGGCAGGACTGGCACCGTTGAGAATCCGCTCGGCCATGGCTCCGGTCTGCAGGCCGTGCTTGTAGTAATCAAAGCCCATGGCCGCAACAGCGCCCCGGGCAACGGAATCAACATCTGCGGCAAAAACAGGCAGTTTATTTTGTACCCCAACCTTGATAACCGACTCAAGGGCGGAGACGATGGTATTATCGGTTGGAATAAAGACCGCATCCACCCGACCGACCAGACTTTTGGCGGCCTGATAGACATCGGCTGTTTTCGAAGCCGTTGCCTCGATAACTTTAAATCCCATTTCCCCGCTCAGTCCCTTGATGGTGGCGATGGTCGCCTTTGAGTTGGCCTCACCGGCATTGTACAGGACCCCGAGACGCTTCAAGCCGGGCAGAAAGGTCAAGACCATCTCCAGGTGCTCTTTGACAGGCAGGAGATCCGAGACCCCGGTAATATCACCGCCCGGATGGTTGAGATCTTTCACCAGGCCCGCAGCCACCGGATCGGTTACAGCGGTGAACAACAGGGGCCGTTTCAGGGCTTTGGGGGCCTTGTTTACGGCCTGGGCGCATGCCTGGGCCGAGGGCGTGGCAATGGCAATGAGCAGGTCCGCCTTTTCACCCATCATCTGCTGGGCAATCTGGGTGGCTGTGCCCATGTTGGCCTGGGCATTATGTACTTTATACTCAACCTCTATGTTGTTCTCCTTGAAGTAGTCCTGGATGCCGTTTAAAACCGCATCCAGGGCCGGATGTTCGACAAATTGGTTGACCGAGATCATATAGGTCCCGGCCACGGCGCCGTGGACGCAGAGCAGGGCCGACATCAGGGTAAACAGGAATATTTTTTTCATCTTTTCCTCCTTTTGGGAACAGCGTTTTTTTCACATACCTGAATCCGGGCACGAAGTCTATCCATAATAAATTCCTGCCTGGAAGTAATTGTTTTTTATCCTTCAGCCTGATTCATGAAAACTGAGCGCTACCCGTCATCAAAAATTATTGTATTATTTTCGGTATCTGTTGTATTGCTGCAACGGGGTACAACCTGATTCAAGGCTTCCGTAATGAAAATGTGGTTTGCCGCTGGAAACATGGAGGTTTTTTATGGCTGTTACACTGGCATTTGATGTTTACGGCACCCTGATCGACACTCACGGTGTTGCTGTGCAATTAGAAGAAATAATCGGCGATAAGGCCGGAGAATTTTCCCGCATCTGGCGGGAGAAACAGCTGGAATATTCCTTCCGCCGGGGTTTAATGCACAAGTATGAGAATTTTGCCGTCTGCACAAGCGATGCCCTGGACTACACCGCCGCCTGCTGCAAGGCTCAGCTCACGCCGCCGGAAAAACAGGAGCTGCTTGAAGGATATCGCCGCCTTCCGGCGTTTGAAGATGTACAAGCGGGACTGGGTCGCCTGCGGGCAGAAAATTTTCGTTTATTTGCCTTCTCCAATGGCCGGGCGGACGCGGTCGAAGAGTTACTTATCGGAGCCGGAATAAGGGAGTATTTTTCAGGGGTCATCAGTGTTGACGAGCTGCAGACCTTTAAGCCCGATCCTGCCGTCTACAGGTATTTTTTAATGAAATCCGAGGCGACTGCAAAAAAAACCTGGCTGATTTCAGGAAATGCGTTTGACGTGATCGGGGCAATTGCAGCGGGCATGCGGGCTGCCTGGGTTCAACGTTCTTCCGACACCATATTTGATCCATGGGGAGTCGAACCGACCCTGACCGTAACAGGGCTCCCTGAGCTTCACGAACGGATTTCCCTAATCAATGACCAGATGACATGACCTATGAATAAACAGGATCTGCACCATTTCAAACAACAGCTTCTCAAACTGCAGCAGGAACTTGTTGCCCAGGACAGGGAGAGTGAGGAATCGACCCGGCCGGTCAACCTGGACCAGTCCAGTGTCGGTCGGCTCTCAAGAATGGATGCCATGCAGTCCCAGGCCATGGCCCAGGAGAACAAGAGGCGGCGCAGTGTACAGCTTGTACGGATCAGCGCCGCCCTGGAGCGGATAGGGGAAGAAGAGTATGGCTACTGTGCCGCCTGTGATGAAGAAATCAACCGGCGCAGGCTGGAGGTTGACCCGGCGACTCCCTTTTGTGTGGCCTGCGCCTCCAGGATGTAACTCAGACCATCCGTTCCTGTGACCAGTCGTTGTTTTCAAATTCATTGTGGTCGGGTTTTTCCGGTTTTATCTCGTTCATCCGTTGTTTCAGCCAGACCATGACTTTGTCGATTTCAGCGGCAAAGTCCGCCATCGCCCTACCCCGGTGGCTGACCTCGCTTTTTTGATCCATGGGAACCTCGGCAAAGGTTTTGCCGAATTCAGGGTAAAAGAAAACCGGGTCATAGCCGAAACCTGATTCACCGCGCCGCTCCTCGGTGATTTCACCGTCGCAGCGCCCTTCCCAAGTCAGGGCCGGACCGCCGGGGGTGGCAAGGGACAGTACACACATAAAATGGGCGGACCGTTTGTCCTTGCCCTTCAGCTCCTCCAGGAGTTTATCGCAGTTTTCCTGATCGGTAACGTTTTCACCGGCATAACGGGCTGAATAAACCCCCGGCCTGCCGTCGAGGGCGTCTACAACCAGGCCAGAGTCGTCCGCCAGGCAGGGAACGCCGAGAACCCGTGCATAATGGAAGGCTTTTTTATAGGCATTGTCATCAAAGGTTTCGCCGTCTTCCACCGCCTCCGGAAGCGGACCGTAATCCTGCAGGCATTTGATCTCTATCGGGGAATCCTTCAGCAGTTCCTTAAATTCCC
>CAZPXI010000049.1:0-3025 GCA_964590715.1 uncultured Desulfobulbus sp. | reverse complement strand
TTGAGCAGGGCATGATTCTGGTATTTCGAGTACAGCAGGGTGGTGGTGAACGCATCCAGGCCCTCATCCGCTGCTTTTTTCGCTGTTGGTTCAAGGCGCATATCGTAGCAGATGGAGCACCGTTTTTCCTCGTGATGAACAACCCGGCGCAGGTACTCGGTTAAACCGTAACGACGATCGATCTCGACTGCAAATTTTTTTTTCTCGGCTAAGGCAACAAGGCCGCCGACCCGTCGTTTAAACTCACGGTACGGGTGAATATTGGGGTTGAAAAAATACCCCCTGACCTCTATCCCCTCGTCGCGCAGGGCCTTTAGTGGATAGACCGTGCAGGGACCACAACAGACATGCATCAGGACTCGCATTTTTTTACCTTATACTGCCTGGGGTCAATACCGTAACTGTGGATCTTGTAGTTGATGATCCGCAGGCTGGTGTCCAGGTATTTTGCCGCCTTGGTCTGGTTGCCTCTGGTCTGCTTAAGGGCATCAATGATTATTTCCCGTTCAAAATTCTCCACTGCAGCGGCCAGGGAAAGCTGGCCGGCCGTTTGCATGGACTCCCCGCTCTGGAGGGTCGGCGGCAGGTGTATCGACTGGATGGAATCGCCGTCACAGATCAGTACCGCCCGTTCCATGCAGTTTTGCAGCTCCCGGACGTTTCCGGGCCAGTGGTACTGGATCAACAGGTCAATGGCTGAGGTGGAGATTCTCCGGATCTGTTTGTTATTCTCCAGGCAGTATTTCTCAAGAAAAAAGTCGGTCAGCAGGAGTACATCCGTGCGTCGTTCGCGCAATGGCGGCAGAAAGACTGGAAAGACATTGAGCCGGTAATAGAGGTCTTCCCTGAAGTGTTTTTCACTGACCGCTGTTTCAAGATCCCGGTTGGTTGCAGCCACCAGCCTGATATCCGCCCGGATCGTTTCAGTGCCGCCGAGTCGCTGAAAAGTTCGCTCCTGGATCACGTTAAGCAGTTTAACCTGCACAGCAGTGCTTATTTCGCCGATTTCATCAAGAAACAGGGTTCCACCATGGGCCTGCTCAAATCGTCCCCTCTTGCGCTCGTTTGCCCCCGTAAACGAGCCCTTTTCGTGGCCGAAGAGCTCACTCTCAAGCAGAGTCTCGGGCAGAGCGGAACAGTTGACCACGATAAAGGGCCCCTTGGACCGGTTGGAGTTGTAGTGCAGGGCCTTGGCAACCAGGGTTTTACCAGTCCCTGATTCACCGCGCAGGAGAACGGTGGCGTTGGAGTCGGCCACCCGGTGGACCATCTCATACACCTCCTGCATCCTCGATGAATTTCCGATAATGTCTTTTATACGATTTTTTGCCGAGAGTTCCCTTCTGAGCTGTGAGTTTTCCCGGCGCAGGGCCTCCTGTTCCTCATTGACCTTCTGCACCCGCTGCACGGTCTGGGAGATCAGTCCGCTGACAACGGTCAAAAAGCGCAGATCCTGTTCCGACTGCAGGCCCAGGTTCTCCTCATAGATCCGATCGACTGACAAGGCACCGATACTCTGATTGCCTGCCTTGATCGGTACGCAGAGAAAAGAGCTTTTTTTCTTGCGCTGATCACCTCTGGTCCGGGTTCGGTTGAGAAAAGTTGGTTCTTCACCAATCTGCGGCACCAGAATCGGTTCTCCGGTTGCCACCACCTTGCCGGTAATCCCTTCGCCGAGCTTGTACCGTCCTCGCCTTCTTGCCTCAGCACTTATACCGTAGGCGACCTCGATTTCCAGCTCTCCGGTGGTCGGGTTGACAATGGTGACCGTACCGTTGTCCATATTTTTTTCTTCACCCAGTGTCTCCACAATGCGGACAAGGGAATCCTGCAGATTGGCTGAGGAGGCCAGATTTTTGGTTATTGTGTATAGACAACTCAGGTTTTCTTTTTCTATATCGGATGTGCCGATAGCGGTATTTTTCTCTGCAGTCATAAATCGAATGTGAGGAATTATTGACAGTGTCTCTATGAAATGGTAATAACTCTGCGTGCTGGAGGAATGGCCGAGTGGTTGAAGGCGGCGGTCTTGAAAACCGTTGTACGAAAGTACCGTGGGTTCGAATCCTACTTCCTCCGCCAACATTCTTTTATTTTACGCGGAGAGGTGACCGAGCTGGCCGATGGTGCTCGCCTGCTAAGCGAGTGTGGGGGTTATACTCCACCGAGGGTTCGAATCCCTCCCTCTCCGCCATTTTTCAGAGTTGTATATCTTGAAAATCTTCTCCGAAGTTAAGTTTCTCCCCGCAGCCTCCGGACTATATTCAGGGTTCGTTGTGGCCGAGATCTATTTTTCGGCCGGCTATGCCGGTTAAAAACCCCACAACAGACTGCGTTTAACCCAGCCGGTCACGCCTTTTTCATGGTGCACCTTGACCCACCCGTTTTTCTGCTTCAAGGTTTTAAACACAACTCCGTAATAGGCCTTGGCAACAATCCTGTTATTCGTTCCCGGCCCACTGCGGACATTGATCTGTTTTCTTGATTTTTTATGAACCTTGACAATCATGTGCGGGGTCTTGTTGACCACCTTTTTATTGACCCAGCCGATGGTCCCTTCAAAATCCTGGACCCGAATCCAGCTACCGCTTCTTCTTAATACTTTGAGCGGAAATCCTGAACCGAGCTTCCATATAACCTTGTATTTTTTTCCAGCGCCTGAGCGCATATTCACGTTATTACCCGTGATGGAGACCATGGCGGCAACGGCTGCTGTGGCCTGAACAACAAACAGGAGGAGAAACAGGACAAGGAAAATGGTCTTCTTTTTCTTCATAGCGTTACTGCGTTCTGATTAAGTTTGAACAACCGTTGGTTTCTTTTCAGCCGATCCAAGTCTATGCCCGGCAATGGTTAGGTGGATTGCATCGAATGTGCAGGCATCGCTTGCACATTTCATACAGTTGATACACTCGCCGCTTCTCGGAGTCTCGTTAAATCGAATTTCGACCGGGCACACCTTATGGCAGGCCTTGCAATTTGTACAGGCATCTTCATCTAATTGCAACTGAATCAGGCTGAATCT
>CAZPXI010000048.1:0-13174 GCA_964590715.1 uncultured Desulfobulbus sp. | reverse complement strand
GCGGCGACTTTTTTATTGCCGGCTCCGTTGGTGTCGAAGGAGAACGGGATGCGGCGCTGTTTCATTTTACCGCCCAGGGGAGCCCTGATCTCTCTTTTGGCGAAGACGGGGTTCTGGTATCTGAAATCGGCCCTGAAGACGATGTGTTGTACAGCTTGGTCGGCAGCGAGACCCGGCTCAATGCCGGCGGCTTTACCACCGACAACGGCAGCCGTGATTTTCTTCTGCTCTCCTATGAACGGAAGACGACCGGGCAACAGGCCGCCCCCGTAGCCTCCTCTGCCGGGGCAAAGCAAAAAACCGGATTGCTGCATATCGGCGAGCTCCAGGTAACGGATTCTTTTGCGGCCTACGGGTTTGAACCGGTGGCTGATGATAAAAACCTGCTTGAGCCGACGGTAATGACCACCTCTTTCGGGATGGGTGAATCGGTGAGTTATGCTGTGGCCATGCAGAAAGACGGCAAGGTGGTCACGGTCGGCACCAGTGGTGATAACGGCCTGACCAGCGCTGTTGTTGCCCGGTACAAGGTGGCTGATAAGGTGGCTCCTTCAGCTAAGTCGGCTGCCCCGTTTAATGTCAATATCTCCACTCTGATCCCCAATGAAATTACGGCCACTGGAGCATTTTCCGGCGGCAATATCAACTCCAGTCTCGGTACGGTAACCCAGCGCGGGGTAGTGTTCAGTATCGCCTCCTATCCGGTGTGCAAAACCGATTGTGCCGATGGTGTTGCTGATAATCCAGGCGATCCTGTCGATCCCGGTAATAATGAGCCTGTTGTATCAAATCCAAAACCAACAGGAACAATAACGACGACCTCAACGACACTTCAGGTCACCACCGATGTCAACGCAACCTGTAAATACGGCGTTACTCAAACTACAGCTTACGATGCTATAGCGGATACCTTCACGAATACAGGTAGTATCAGCCATTCGCAAGCACTTTCTGGTTTGATAGATGGACAGACGTACACGTATTATGTTCGGTGTAAAAATACTGCAACAAGCGTAGTCAATACGACCGATACTGCAATTACGTTCACAATCGATACATCACAAGCCGGCGCCTTAAATACATTAAAGAAGACATCCTCCCTGTTGGCCGGGACTGCAGAAAAGATAGGCGATTTCCTGGTCCCTGAAGCTAAAGCCGTGGATACCACCACCGGAACTACTACGGGAACAAGCACAACAACAAACACGTCGACCTATTTCGACACTTCTTTTATAAAAAAGGAAGGGTATACTATTGATGGCGCCGGCAGCGGACTCTACAGCTCTATCCTGGAAGAACTGACCCCGAATACCCGGTACTACGTACGGGCCTATGCAATCGTGAATAAAACGGTATATTATGGCCCGCAATACGAGTTTGAGACCTCCAGCGCCTGCTTTATCGCCACCGCCGCCTACGGTTCCATCCTCAACCCGGCTGTCGTGGTGCTTCGTGATTTCCGTGACCAATACCTGAAAACAAATCATTTGGGCCGTCAACTGGTTGCCTGGTATTATAAGAACTCGCCGCCGATTGCCGATAGAATCGCGGCCTCCGGTACACTTCGTTTTGTTGTCCGCATTATGTTGTTACCTTTGATCGCCGCCAGTTGGATGTTGCTGCACCTGGGGATTATGAGCATGATCTTCTGGGTAGCATGTCTAGCCGTGATCTTGTTCCGCTTGCGGCGGCGTTGCATCCACACTCCTTCAACCTGAAAAGATTATGTACGATTCTCCATGCAGATAAAAAAACAAATATTGTCCTCCCAGCAGGGTTTTACCCTCATTGAGCTGATGGTGGTCATGGTGATCCTGGGTATCCTCGCCACCATGATTGTGCCCCGAATAATGGATCGCCCCGAAGAGGCCCGGCGGACCAAGGCGGCGATTGATATTCAGTCCCTCGAGCAGGCTCTGAAGCTGTATAAACTCGATAACGGCCAGTATCCGACAACGGAACAGGGGCTGCAGGCCCTGGTTGAGGCACCATCAGCCGGCCGGTTGGCCAGGAAATGGCGCAAGGGCGGCTATCTGGATAAGGGCAAAGTACCCAAAGATCCCTGGGGCAATGATTTTATTTATATCAGCCCCGGTATTCATTCTGATTTTGACTTGATGTCCTATGGTCCGGATGGCGAGGCCGGCGGAGAAGACGCTGACGCCGACATTAACAACTGGGAGCTTGAATAAAAACGGTCTATTCTGATCCTGCGCCTGTGACACCAAACGTCGGCGGATCATGTCGGGGGTTTACCCTGATTGAACTGGTCGTGGTTATGGTCCTGTTGTCGATTATGACCGCCTTTGCCGTTCCCGCGATACGGACTGCTCTTTTTTCCGATCAGTTGAAATCGACGGCCAGACGTTTGATCGGCCTGATCAATGAAACCGGTCAGGCCGCCAGGAGCGATCAACGGGAATATTTTTTGGTGCTTGACCGCCAGGCACAGGCCTTTCAGGTGCAGGCTCGAGACAGCAAAGAAGCAGAGCCGACCCTTAAACCGGTGCATCTGCCTGACGGGGTTGAGGTCGTTGATTTTACTTCTGTTCATGGCGGTACCGAAAGTCAGGGTGAACTGAGCGTGAGATTTTCAAAAAAGGGGTATGTCGACAAAACCTTGATCCATCTCCGCGATGAGGACGGCCGTGAACTGACCCTGGCGCTTTCCCCGTTTCTCGGTGTTTCCAGACTGTACGATTCCTATCGAACGATTGAGGATGACGATCTGCAATGGTGAGCAACGAGCGGATTATAAGGTGCAGATCTCAAAAGGGCTTTACTCTTCTCGAGGTCATGGTTTCAGTGACCATTATCGGTATTGCCCTGGTTTCTTTGATTGGTTCCCAGTCCCAGAGTGTTTCCATTGCCGCTTCTTCACGTTTTGAAACCACCGCCTCCCTGCTGGCCCGGCAGAAGTTAACCGAACTGGCCCTTGCCGGTTTCGAGGAACTGCACTCGGCAGAGGGTGATTTCGGTGATGATTTTCCCGGCTACAGCTGGACGGTCGAGGTCAGGGATATTGGGGTTGATGATACCGGAATCGAGGGGACCGAAGATATGCTCAAAACCGTTGACCTTATCATCTCTTCGGGTCTTGAAGACGGCCTGAACTTTGGGGTGCGGGAAATCATGATGGCACCTATAGAGGGGAAAGAGGGGGCATGATACGGAGCCTGCCGGCAAGACACCGCGTGTTGGTCTGTGCGTCTGAAAAGGGATTTACCCTGATGGAAATCATGCTGGCAACCATTATTCTGGGCATGGTGGTGAGCATGGTCACGATGTCGCTTTCAGGTTCATTACGCGTGGTCGAAGCCACCCGTGACCAGGGGGATCTGTATTACCGAGCCCAGATCGTTCTCCAGCGGATCGGTGAGGATCTGGAATCAGCACTGTTGATTGATGATGTTGATTTTGTTGCAGCTGCACCAGGCGAAGCAGGTACAAAACAGGTTCTGGTCCAATTTACTTCCATGGCCCATGTCGCCTTTGACCGTAAAGGAGATCAGAATGGAATGGGTCGTATCGCGTACGCCCTGATCCCTGATCCCGAGAACGAAGGGCAGATGGTTCTGCTGAGAAGTGATCAGCTCGCCACACCGCAGCAAAAGGGAGCGGAAGAAGAGTTCCAGAATGGATTTCTTCTCAGCGACCGTCTTCGTTCCGTTACCTTTACCTATTTTGATAGCGAGGGTGAGGAGTTCGACTCCTGGGATACCCGGGTCGATCCCCAGGCCGATGCGAAAGAAAAAAAACTCAAACGGCGTCTGCCTGCCGCTGTTTCCTGCCGTCTGGAGTTCTGGCTGGATCAGGACGAGGAGACAACGCTTATCTTTCAGACTAGTGTCAAAATTCCGACAGGTATGATTTTTGCTAAGAAAACACAGGGGAATGCTGCGTAATTCATCGGGAATGGCCCTGCTGATTACCCTGGCCGCCATTAGTTTTCTGGTTGCTCTTACCGTGCAGCTGGCCACCAGCGTCAACTGGCAGGTACACGCCTCGGCCAACCAGAAGGACGCTGTGCGATTGAATGCGGCGCTGTACTCCGGACTTAGTCTTGTGCGGGCATCGCTCTATGGCGACCAGCAGCCGGCTGAGCAGGGTAATCAGCAGCAACAGGGATTTGACTCGTTGCAGGATGGCTGGAATACCCTGGATAAAGAAAAGATGCTCGATCTTGTCGGTGGTGATGGAGTTTCGATTACGGTCCGGGATTTAACCGGCAGGATTCAGCTTAACCGGCTTGTCCTCAGTGCAGAAGAGAAACAGGAAATACTGGAACAGCAGCTTGAGCAGCAGCGACAGGATCAGCAGCAGGGCCGGCAGCCCCGGCAGATTAAGAAGCCCGAAGAGGAGCAGCAGGCGCTCTGGAAACGTTTTCTGCTGTCTGGAAAGTTTGCGGTTGAAAACGAGGATGAGGCCATTGCCCTGATCGACGCCCTCAGCGACTGGATCGATGCTGATAATGACGAACGGGATCACGGGGTGGAAAATGGATACTATCAATCGCTGGAAACACCTTATTCCTGCAGAAACGGCCCGTTGCAATATCCGGAGGAGCTGCTGCTTGTGAAAGGCTTTACCCGTAAGCTTGTCTATGGTGACGAAGAGCACCAGGGAATACTTCAGTATTTGACCATCTATGGCGATGACGGCAAAATTAATATTAATACAGCTCCTGCTCCGGTCTTGAAGGCACTGGCGGATGGAATCAGCGATGAAATGGTGGATATGTTGATTGAATTCAGAGACGAGCAGGAAAATTTGGATGTGCTTGCGGATCCGGGGTGGTATCAACAGGTCACGGATTTTCCTGATGATATTATAATTGATGAGGGCCTGATAACCACCAAGAGTTCTTTTTTTTCCTGCTTCATAACTGCAGGACGTGACGGCTTGCAGCAGACCGGGCAGGGCTTTATTTATCGTGACCCGAATACCCAGGAACAGACCCTGCTCAGCTGGCGCGTCGAGTGAGAGAATCGATCTCGTCACCCAAAACTCAAAACTCTGAACCCAGAACCCTGACACATGGCAACGCGCGTACTCGGTCTTGACATTCATAAAGAACACCTCTCCGCAGTGGTTGTTGAACAGCGGGGCACGGAGTGTACTGTGTGCGGCTGTGGTTCTCTGGATGTCGACAGCGGTGAACCGGTTTACGGTGCGTTATCGGAATTCCTGCAACAGAACTCCTTTCTTGCCGATTCCTGTGTGATCGGCCTGCCCCTGGACATCATCAGCCTCCGCAATCTTGCCCTGCCCTTTGTTGACCGCAGAAAAATGACCCAGGTGCTTCCGCTTGAGCTTGAGGAGCAACTGCTGGTACCGATGGAAGAACTGATCGTTGACTTCATGGTCACTAGGCGACAGGACGCGGGCAGTCATCTGCTGGTCGGGGCGGTGGAAAAGGAGATCCTGCGTAAGCTCCTGCCGGTGCTTAAAGAAAAGAGTTTGAGTCCGCAGGCCGTTGCACCTTCAGTCTCCTTTCTGACCAGAGAACATCTGCAGGACAGAGGGGGGACAGAACCGACCCTTTTTTTGCATGCCGACATCCACGCGATGAGTATGGCCCTGTGGGTTGGCGGTAAGGTTGTTTTTATGCGCAGGATGGCCTATGCCCAGCAGTTTCTGGTCGAATCTTTCCTGGGCGGGCGGAAGGGATCGGCCGTCCTTGACCAGCAGATAGCGGAACAAAGTCTGACCCGAGTCTGCGCGGACATAACCACCAGCCTGTACTTTTTTCAACAGGAATTCCAGGGCGAAGTTCAGATTCATGGAGCGGTTTTAACCGGTTGTCTTACCCGGGAAGACTGGTACCAGGACCTGATCAGTCATCAACTCGGACTGGAGGTGGAAACCAGTCCTCCCCTGCATGAGAAAAATAAAGTACGTCTTTCTCCAGCCGTTGAAGAGCATTGGCAGCCCTTCCGGTTTGATGCCCCGCTTGCCCTTGCCCTTGGGGGCCTGAAAAAGAAAAAGTCACAGGATCTCAATTTCCTTCAGGGTGAATTTGCCCGCGATTCACGGCTGTTGTTTTCCAAACGATCCCTGCTCGCCGCAGCCGTTGTTTTCAGCCTTGTCTGTATTGCCGGAATCGGCTTTATGCTGGTCGATTACCGCACGCTTAACACCCAGGCGACGGATCTGCACCGGGAGATGGTTGCTCTGTTTAAACAGACCTTTCCCGAGGTGACAAGGGTGGTCGACCCGCATGTACAGATGCAGTCGAAGCTCAGGGAAGTGCAGGGCTCGGAAGTCTCCATTCCACTGTTTTCAGGAGATAAACGGGTGCTTGAGATCCTGGCCGATATCTCCGGCCGTATACCAAAGGATCTTTCTCTGCATGTTTCCCGGCTGGTTATTGATCAGGAGTCGGTGCAGATCAAGGGAACCACGGATGCCTATAATAATGTGGATGTCATAAAGAATAAACTTGCCGCCTCACCCCGTTATGTGGAGGTGAAAATTGTTTCGGCAACAGCGGACAAGAAAAAGGGTTCAATCCGTTTTGAAATTCGCCTTCAGCTTGTGGAGGCCACCTGATGGCCCTTTCAAGGCGGGACCGGGCGGCGTTGATCATCGGCGGCAGCCTGCTGCTGATCTTTATTGTGGTCCAGTTTGTCGTGTTTCCACTGGTCGACAAGCGCAAGCGACTGAGAAAAACCATTGCCTCCAGGCAGGTCGCGGTCCAGGAAATGCGGGATATGCAGATCCAGTATGGACAACTCAACGAACAGAGTCATGGCCTGGAAAAACAACTGGCTCAGAGGTCGCCGGATTTCAGCCTGTTTTCCTTTCTGGAAAAGATGGCCACGGAGAGTAAAATCAAGGATCATATCCTCTACATGAAACCGTCAACCGTGACCGGGGAGGGAGAACTCCGCCAGGTCATGGTTGAGATGAAACTGCAGATCATTGGCCTGAAACAGCTTGTTACCTTTCTGAACCGCATTGAATCGCCGGAGAACGTCGTCACCTTAAAACGCATATCCATCCAGGAAAACAAAAAGGTCAAGGGAACGCTTGATGTCATCATGCAGGTCATCAGCATTGATCAACAGGGTCGAAACAGTGGTTGAACAGGATCGGAATCATGGGCGGTAAGGTGCTGCGACGATTGCTGTCCTCGACCGGATACCTGCTGTATACTCTGGTTGTTCTTGTCGGCCTGCTCTGGCTGCTGTTTCCGGCAGAGGCGGTACAGGGCCGGCTGGAACAGGAGCTGCAAAAACACTATCCCCGCTACAACTGGAAGATCGGTTCGGTGGAGCTTGCCCTACTACCGGACGGACTTGTACTGACCGATGTGCAGATAGCGCCTATGGAGGGTAAGGACGTTGCTCTGACTCTTGATCGTTTAGCCGTTGCCCCGGTGGCGGAAAGCCTTTTTGGTAAAGAGAAGGCCATACATTTTACTCTGCACCTGCTGCAGGGGGATATCCGTGGCCGGGTTCTGCTCAGCTCCGATTCAAAACAGTTTACCTGCCGGGGTACTCTTGAAGGGCTGCAGCCGGCGAAATTGAAGGTTGTGCAGCAAGGACTGCAAAGGAAACTTGATGGAACCCTTGCCGGTACATTTTCAGGCAAGGGCAAGTGGAACAGCGTCTTGCAGACCCAGCTGCAGGGAAATTTGAGATTAACCGGGGGGACATTGCAATTCAAAGAACCGGTACTGGGCTTAAGTGCGTTGCCGTATACAGAAATAAAAACCGATTTTAAAGGTCAGGAAGGTCAATGGCTGTTTGAACAGGGTACCTTGCAGTCGAAAATGATAAACGGCACCTTCAGCGGCTCGGTTCAAACTGCCGGAACTCTTGGCTCCAGCCGCCTGCAGTTTACAGGTGCTCTGACGCCACGTTCCGAGATGTTTGCCGGCTTAAAGAATACTCAGCTGGCCGAGGTGGTTCGTAGCCACTTAAAAGGCGGGGGCCTGTCCTTTATGATAAACGGCACGGCCGCTGAGCCGGGTATTCGTTTCAATGGTGAGTTGGCGCGGGCACTCAAGGGCCTGAAGAGGAGCGCGAAATAAAAGTGGTTCGGGTAGCTATAAAATTGTTTTTGATCTTTGCCCTGGTGTATGCCGGGGTATCATTCTGGTATGGCCGCCTGGAAAAACGACTGCTCGTTCCGGCTACGGCCGTTGCTCCCCAGAGTGCCCAGGCCGAACCACCTGAAAAGACAAAGCAGGTCTTGCAGAAAACAAGTAATTATCAGATAATACTGACCAGGAATATTTTTGAGGCGGTTCTTGAACAGAAAAACGTGGAACCCAAAGAAAAGGAATCTGAAAAGGTGGTGGAGAAGGAGCCTGAGGAAACGACTTTAAAACTGGTTCTGCAAGGGACAGTAAGTGGTGCTGAACGGGATGCCCGGGCAATAATTGTTGACCAGAAGGATAAGAAGCAGGATATCTACCAGATAGGAGATGCCGTACAAGGTGCCCTGATTACTTCCATTGAACGGGGCAAGGTGATTTTGGAAGTCAACGGAAAGAAGCAGCTCCTGATAATCAAAGACCGGGAAGGCGGTGTCGGAAGAAGATCCAGTCGGTCGACCGACAGATCGACCGGGCCGATTTTTGTCCCCAAAAAACCCACCTTTTCCAGGTCACCGTCAAGAAGCGTGTTTTCAAAAAAGAATGACACTCCGCCTCCCACGGCCGTACCCCATCGCCGCATCAGTTTCCGCCAGGACGCAGGTGAGGATGTAGATTCAACCGGGGTTGAAGAACCCGAGGAACCGCTTGTCGAAGAAAACCTGGAAGGCGATATGGAGTCACCTTAATTAAGGACTGGTTTCCGGTGCGGAGATTCCTGCTCAATAAACTGTTGTCATCGGAAAAATGGATCGTAAGCAATGAATGAAGAATGAAGATGAAGAATAAAAATTCTCTAATTGAGGTCAAAAATTACATGGGTCACAATACCTCACTTTTTTATATTTTTTTGCAGAGTCTTCTGTTTGCCGTGCTTCTAGTTGTCATCTGCCCGGTGTATGGTACCGCGGCGGAAACTGATCAGGCGGCAGCGGCCACCTCTCAGCGTTACGTGACCATTGACTTTAACGATGTCGATATTAATATTTTTATCAAGTACATAAGCGAGCTGACGAAAAAGAATTTTGTTGTTGACCGGGCAGTAAAAGGGAAGGTTACGATTATATCGCCGACCAGGATTTCGGAGACCGATGCCTACAAGGTTTTTGAGTCCGTCTTGGAAGTCAATGGCTTTACAACCGTTCCCAGCGGTTCGATTATCAAGATCGTGCCGGCGGTTCAGGCCCGTTCCAAGAGTATCGTCACAATTCAGGGTTCGGAGGAAGGGCTGTATCCGGAAGATAAGGTCGTAACCCAGATTATACAGCTTAAACACTCTAATCCCAATGATCTGAAAAAGATTTTGGCACCCTTGGTTTCCAAGACCAGTGTCGTGATCTCGCATGCTGAATCCGGCCTGTTGATAATTACTGATGTTATGAGTAACATCAACCGGTTACTTGATATCATCAAAGCGGTTGATGTGCCGTCCATCGGTGAGGAACTGGTTATCCTGCCCCTGAAACATGCCTCGGCCACGAATGTTGCCAAATCCATCAGCCAGCTCTTTCTGCGGGCCGCTAAAAAAGGAACCCGTTCTCAGACGGTGAAGATCATTCCCTATGATCGAACGAATTCGCTGATTATCTTTGCCCCCAAATCACAGATTCAGAAGATACGTAATCTGCTGGTTCAGCTTGACGGTGAAGTCCCGCGGGGTAAGGGGAAAATTCATGTCTATTACCTGCAGAACGCCAGCGCTGAGGAACTGGTCAAGGTGTTGGCAAGCTTGCCTGGAAAACAAGCCAATGCAAAAAGAGGGATCAAGGCGCCACCAATTTCGACAGATTCCAAGATCATGGCTGATCCGGAAACAAATTCGTTGATTATAACTGCCCCTCGCGAAGAGTATCTGGTCTTGGAAGATGTTATTAAGAAACTTGATATCCCGCGTCGTATGGTTTACATGGAAGCGCTGATCATGGAGGTGAGTGTCAACAGTGATTTTGCCGTTGGAGTGAAATGGGGTGGTGGCGGTTCTTTTGATGATGGCACCGGAGTGGTGGGCGGTAGTTTTGGTGGAAAAGAGGGGGGTGGCTTTGGTGTTTTAGATGGACTCAGCAAAGTGCCGCCCGAGTTTGCCTCTGGTTTTAATTTTGGGGTCTTGAAACAGGGTATTAAAATTGGAAATGTTGTTTTTCCAAATATCGGGGCGGTTCTCAATGCCTATAAAGATGATTCTGATATCAATATTATAGCCACCCCGCAGATTCTGACCACAGACAACAAGAAGGCCTTGATTAATGTTGGCGAGAATATTCCCTATCTTACCAGCAAAAATACGACGAACGCTGTGCAGGATTATTCCAACTATGAGTACAAGGATGTTGGGACCAAACTGGTGATTACTCCACAAATCAACCAGGCTGATCTGGTGCGGCTTGAAATAGCTGTTGAAGTCACCAAGGTAAAGTCGGCTAATGAGGACAGGCCAACAACTTTTAAACGAAATGCGGAAACGACGGTGGTGGTTCACAACGAGGAAACCGTCGTCATTGGCGGGATTATAGGTCAGGATACTTCTTCCTCTGAATATAAAGTACCGTTACTGGGTGATATTCCAATCTTAGGCTGGTTGTTTAAGACCCACGGTGACAGCCTGAAGAAAACCAATTTATTTATCTTTATCACTCCTCATATTGTCGAGAACCAAGCGGAAATTGCGGAGCTGTACTATCAGAAACGTGACATCATGGAATATGTGCAGCCCGGATCAAGTGAGATTCCGGATCGCTTCTTTCACGGCAACATCAACCCTGAGCATGCCACAGCCCTGACCGACATCGGTTTTGCCAAACTTGAGAAGAAAGAATACGGTCAGGCCAGGCAGTATTTTGAGCAGGCATTGAAGATAAATGCTGAAAATCCCTATGCCTTAATTAACCTGGGCGTAGTCTGCGAACGCCAGGGCGATACGGCTGGTGCCCGGAAACTGTATCAGAAAGTCCTGCAGCTTGAGGCGGCTGATCCGGAAAACGGGGCGACCGGGGTTGACGAATCTCTCAGGCAGGTGGCCCGGGAAAACCTGGAACAGCTTAACAAAACCCAACCGGAACAAAAAAACTCGCCATGAAGCGGCTCGGACAAATCCTGGTCGAGCAGTTCGGGGTTGATCCGGGCAGTATCGGCGAAGCCCTGGACTCCCAGGTCGAAAATGGCCGACGAATAGGTGAGTTGCTGGTTCAGCAGAAGAAAATTTCCGAAGATAACCTGCTCAAAGCCCGTTCCATACAGTCCGGCCTGGATCTGCTCACAACCCTGCCCGCTGAGCCGGATCCTTTTTTTATCGATCGGGTTCCCATAGGTTTTTTGAAAAAATATATGATGATGCCGGTGGCCACATCGGAAGAGTGTTATATCGCCCTGGCTGAACCCTATTATTTCCAGCAGCTTGATGATCTCACCCGGGTGCTGCAGTGGGATGGCATAAAAACGGTGCTGGCGCCGCAGGAAGAGATTTATCTGGCCATCAATACCGCCTATGATATGGGCAATCGGGATGCCGCCGATCAGGTCATGCAGGATATCGACGAGGAGGATCCAGAGAGCATTCTTTCCGAGATCGAGGAAACCGCCGACCTGCTCGACGATACCAGCGATGCACCGGTGATTAAGCTGGTGAACCTGGTCCTTTCACAGGCCGTTCGCGACAATGCCAGTGATATTCATATCGAATCCTACAAGGATCGGGTTAAGATCCGCAAACGGGTGGACGGTATCCTTTACGATATGTACTCGCCTCCCAAACATGTGCAGTCCAAGTTGATTTCCCGGGTCAAGATCATGGCCAAGATGGATATTGCCGAAAAAAGGCTGCCCCAGGACGGCCGGATTGAGATCCGCATAGCCGATAAAAATATTGACCTTCGGGTGTCAACCCTGCCGACAGCCTTTGGCGAACGAGTGGTTATGCGTCTGCTTGATAAGTCGAGCGTGCTGCTTTCACTGGAAGTCCTCGGCATGGGCAGAAACGATCTTGATCGGTTTGAGCAGCTGATCAAGGCGCCGTACGGCATCATTCTGGTGACCGGACCCACCGGCAGCGGTAAAACTACTACTCTGTATTCGGCCCTGTCGATCCTGAACCAGCCCGGGGTCAACATTATAACCGTTGAGGATCCGATAGAGTATCAGATAACCGGTATCAGCCAGATGCAGGTGAACAACAAGATTGGGCTGACCTTTGCAAGCGGTCTGCGAACCATTGTCCGTCAGGATCCGGATATCATCCTGGTCGGTGAAATTCGTGATATGGAAACCGCTGAAATTGCGATTCAATCCGCCCTGACCGGGCATCTTGTGTTCTCGACTCTGCATACCAACGATTCCGCCAGCGCCGTTACCCGCCTGATCGATATGGGAGTGGAGCCGTTTCTGGTCTCCTCTTCAGTCAATGCCATTCTGGCCCAGCGGCTGGTGCGCAAAATCTGTCCACACTGCCGTGAATCGTACCAGCCCGATACGGAATACCTGACCAGGGTCGGCCTTTCCCTGGATAAGTTCGGCGATCACCTGCTCTGTCGCGGCCAGGGCTGCCCTGAATGCCTGGAAACCGGTTACAAGGGAAGACTTGGGCTCTATGAGCTGATGATTTTAAGTGACGATTTGAAAAGTATGATTCTGACAACCTCGGATTCGGGTCAGATCAAGAAGTATGCCCAGGCCCAGGATTCCGGAATGCATACCCTGCGCCAGGATGGCCTGGATAAGGTGCTCGAGGGCCTGACTACCCTGGAAGAGGTCTTTCGAGTTACCTGATCAGCTGGTTCATTTCAAAGATCGGCAGCAGGATGGAGATCACGATAAAGCTGACCACCAGGCCCATGGTCAGGATCATGATCGGCTCAATCATTGAGGTGAGGGCCAGGATCTTAGCCTCGATTTCCTTTTCATAGCTCTCCGCCGCCTTTTCCAGCATTTTTTCCAGGGCGCCGCTCTGTTCACCCACCGCGATCATCTGCACCAGCATCGGTGTAAACCACTTGGATCCCCGCAGAATCTGGGACAGACTCTTCCCCTTTTCCAGTTCAACCGCAGCCTCTTCAAGAACCTCACCCAGGATTACATTGT
>CAZPXI010000047.1:0-13442 GCA_964590715.1 uncultured Desulfobulbus sp. | reverse complement strand
TTTTCGTTCATCCCCGCAGTCTTTAGGGGGGGGATCTACACATTCTGCAGCGTTGTATATTCTCTGTCGCGCTGCGCTGTAACTCACTCAGAAACCAAAATAACATGCTGCCCTGAACATTCTTTCTCCAACAACCATGTCACCATCTCCTGCACTGCCCGTTTCAACAGCCACGACACTTCAAACCATGGCGGTCCTGCCCATGGAATATACCCTGGCTTTAAAAACCTGGTTCCAGCCCCATACTCTTGAGAAGGCACTTGCCCTGATCCGTAGGGGCGAGGGACGACACTTGCTCTTTTTTCGTCATTCCGCCGCCCTGATCTGCGAAGACGGTGTCACGGCCATGGTCAACGGTGCCGGAGGTACTGGCAAGCTGCACTTCGTTTTTCGAGACGGATGGTGCAGCCGGTGTGTTGCCGCAAAGACAGGGCAGCGCTGTCACCATGTGGCCGCACTGGCCATGCTCTGTCTGGGGGAAGAAATGAATGGGCTGCGACCGGTTACCCTGACCTTTGCCGACAGCCCCTGGTACAAAATCGGCTGTTATCTCTGTGAACGACTCAAACCCGACCGGACTACAATTCACTGGAAGACAACATCCGGGTCAGCCCGTTTATCGATCCTCCAGGAATCCGGGCTTTCCCTGCGGCTTCACCTGCATCCTGCAGCGGCTGAAGAATTGCAGGGACTCGGCATTACCGACAAAAATGATCCACCGGCACACCTCAAAAACATTCTGGCACCAGTTGTGGAACAACTCGTCCAGAGAACCACAACTGAAAACGAACATGCATTACTCGAACGTGGCAGCACCTCCAAGCAACTATATCGTGACCAGTCGCGCTGGATGTGGCTGGCCAGATTCCTGTTCCGGTACCTGCCTGCAGCAGATCTGACGATTTCCCATGACGATTCAGGCCGATTTATCCTGCAGTCTCCAGGGAAATGGCCATTATTTCAACTCAGACCGGCCCGTCATCACAGCTGGGAGCTCCTCAATCAACTTGGTCCCGAGTCCTATGGATTTCAGCTGCAGCCCCCGGCCGAAAAGTTCAACCATGTTTTCTTCAGTGATAACGGCAGCACTCTCGTGGTTGAGAACTGGTGCCGACTCAATGATGGGACAATTTGCAATCTGGCAACTCTTGAAAAACAACGGTACGGGAACCGGTATCTGTTGAACAACTCCTTCTTCACTCTGGCCCCGGTGCCGCATGAAGAGCGCATCCATGAAAAAGAAGGAAAAATGTTGTCTCTTTTTTCCCTGCCGACTCAACAGCATGCAAAAAATACCGGTTTTACGATTCCCTCCAGTACTATTCCTGAGTTTCTCAAAAGAAACAAACAGGCCCTCCGCGCCAAGCGACATCAGGTTGAAACCGCAATTCTGGAACTGGAAGTGATCAACGAGCCGAAGTCCCTCCAACTGACCGACTTCCAGGAGGATGTAGACTGGTGCTACCTGGCCGGATATTACGAACTGGGCAATCAGCAAATCGATTTTAGCGAAATTCTCCAGGCAACGGTTGAAAAAAAACAATACATTGCCGGCCGCCACTGGCTTGATCTTCACAACTCGCCACTTCAGTGGTTTCACAACCTGGGCAGCGAACGATTGGCCGAAAACGGACGGATTAAACTCACCCGTTCGGAGTTTCTCCTGCTCGGTAGTCAGGTTTCGGCCCTGACATCGGATGTACCAACCAAAAAACAGGGCAGGACGCTTTCTTTTCTCCTGGGTAAGGAAGAAGACGAAGACACGCCACCGCTGAACACCGAACAGAGCAACCACCTCCGCGACTATCAGATCCACGGGGTCAACTGGCTGTTCAGGCTTCAAAAACACGGTTTAGGCGGCATTCTGGCAGACGACATGGGGCTTGGCAAGACCCATCAGGCACTGGCCCTTATCGACCTGTCGGCTGAAGAAACAGACCGTTTTCTTATTGTCTGCCCGGCAGCCGTTCTCTACCACTGGCCGGAAAAACAACAGACCTTTTTTCCCCATCTGAGCATGAGTGTCTATCACGGCCCGCAACGCAATCTGGAGAAGGCCCTGGAAAGCAGTATAATAGTAACCACCTACGGCATTCTGCGTCAGGACATCGGCGAACTTGGGCTGGTTAAGTTCAAGCTGGTTATCTATGATGAAATGCATTACCTGAAAAACAAAAAAACCTCGACCTTCAATGCGGCCGGACTGTTGCTCGCCGGTACAACCTTTGGTCTCACAGGTACTCCGGTGGAAAACAACATCCAGGAGCTGGCGACCCTGCTCACCATCTGTCTGCCGGATCTCTTTTCATCACGCCCGGTTCAACAGATATTTAAAAATGCCGACACAAGCGAAGATCGGCAAAGAGTGCAGCACATCGTTGCACCTTTTATCCTGCGCCGCACCAGGGAGCAGGTGCTGAAGGAGCTGCCTGCACTCAGTGAAGATATCCGGCTCTGTGAACTCAGCGAGGATCAGGTCACCGCGTATCGGCAGGCCGTGGAACAGGCTACCGAGGTGGTCGATGAGCTTATGGGTGAAGACCCCTTATCAAATTACACCCATATCCTGACCACGATTATCCGGCTCAAGCAGATCTGCAACCATCTCTGCCAGCTTGAAGGGTGTACGGACTGGACGATGTATAAGAGCGGAAAGTGGGATGAGTTTACCCGCCTCCTCCGTCAATGCCTGGAATCGAATCTGAAAGTTGTAGTTTTCAGCCAGTTCACCACCATGCTCGACATCATGGAAGCCTGGCTCCAGTCCGAAAAAATTGATTACATCAGCCTGCGCGGCAAGGTTGGTGCAAAGGAGCGAAGCAAGCGTATACAACGGTTCAACCGGGTTAAAAAATGCAAAGTATGTTGTGCCAGTCTGCTTGCCGGAGGGACCGGTATTGACCTGACCGGTGCTCAGGTCGTGATTCACTTCGACCGCTGGTGGAATCCGGCCAAGGAGGAACAGGCAACCGCCCGGGTGCATCGCATGGGTCAATGCCACCCGGTTCAGGTATACAAATTGGTCACGACCGGGACACTGGAAGAAAAAATCCACGGTCTGATTGAGCAAAAACGTGCTCTGGCTGCCGAGCTGATCGTTGAAGACGACGGTTCGATCTTAAAGACCCTGAACCGCAAGGAACTGGTCGGACTTTTTCGTTACGGCTGATACAGACATTCCGGAATCCGATTAAAAAAGTTGCTTCAGGCCGGACGGTAATCATTGGTCGAAGGGCAACGTTGTGGTATACTTGCAAGAAATGTATTCGACAATATGCAGGGAGAGGTACCTATGCAGGGTGAGGAGTTTATGATCAAACGGGCCCAATACCGAAAGGCCAAAGAAGCTGATCTGTTTAAGCGGGTCATTGGCTGGGCCCGTGACGACAGCGATGACATCGTGGTTGAAATCATAGAACGGGCCTTTGCCGACAACAATGCGGAACGCTGGCTGACCATCCATCCCACCAGTTCCTTTTCCGGTCTCACCGGCTACTACATGGAAATTGTAGCTGAAGAAAAAGAACTCAACGGCAATGAACGGCGCCTGCTGGCCATGAGAATTGAAGAATACAGTAAAAGATTTTTGAAAGGATCAGGCGTTTAAGCGTTTTTTTTGTTTTATCGTTTGCACACCTTCTATCCTTTCTTTTTGCGGCCGCTCCGCTCCTTGAACACCAGGCGAACCGGCACCCGGTCAAGCCCCAACCCTTCACGAAAACGATTTTTCAAATACCGCTGGTAGGAAAAATGGACGCCCTTGGGTGAATTGGTAATAATGGCAAAAGACGGTGGGGCCGTACCAATCTGGGCCGTATAATAGAGTTTTACTCTCCGGCCCTTATATATCCGTGGTTCATGGTGAGCTACCGCCGCCTCCAGCAGCCGGTTCAGGGCACTGGTAGGAAAGCGCTCATGAAACTGACGGTACATTTTGCCGATCTCCGGAAAAACGCGCTTAATACCGTAACCGGTTTTGGCCGAGACCCTGAGTACCGGGGCAAAGGGAATAAAATTTGTTGCCAGCCTGACCTCTTCTAAAAGCCAGTCCTGCCGCTTCTTATCATCCTTGATCAGATCCCACTTGTTTAACAGAATGATCAACGCCCTGCCCTGGTCCTGGGTGTAACCGATTACCTTGGTGTCCTGTTCGGTGATTCCCTCTTCCGCATCAATGAGGACAAGGGCAATATCACATCGACCAAGGGCCTTGAGCGCCTTGAGGATGGAAAATTTTTCCAGCTTATCTTTTGTTCTTCCCTTGCGCCTGATGCCTGCTGTATCAATAAGAAGATAATTATATTGATCACGGCTGAGCAGGGTATCCACGGAATCCCTGGTTGTGCCGGAAATATCGGACACCACCATCCGCTCTTGACCGATGATCGCATTGATCATGGAGGATTTTCCCACATTCGGCCGACCAAAAAAAGCCAGCCGCATGGTTCCCTCAGGCAGTTTACCGGCCTCCTGGGCCTGCTCCAGATCAGCGGTCAGGTTTTCCATCAATGTCCGAAAACCATAGCCATGATCAGCAGACAGCGGCCAGAGCGCATCGACACCCAGCTCATAAAAGGGAGAGAGCAGGTCGATTTCAAGATCCGGGCTGTCAATCTTGTTGACGATAAAAAAAACTTTCTTTTTCGTGCGCCTGAGCAGATCGGTGATTTCCAGATCACTCGGGGTCAAGCCCTGGCGACCGTCCATGAGAAACAGAATAATATCCGCCTCTTCAACAGCCAGCAGGGCCTGGTTGCGGATATGGCCGGTCATGGCATCGTCTTCATCATCAATGCCGCCGGTATCGATCAGGATAAAGGGGTGTTCTTCATAACTGACGTAGGCGTAATGCCGATCCCTGGTTACACCGGGTGTTGGATCAACAATGGCATCCCGCCGCCTGGTCATGCGGTTGAACAGGGTCGATTTGCCGACATTGGGTCGACCGATGAGGGCCACCAGGGTGGAAGATTCTATGGTCATGATTCAGGGGTCAGGAGGAAAGGGTTCTGATGCGATTCCAGGGTTGAGTAAGCAGTCTCCCCCGTTACAATTTCATTCCGCCTGCTGGACGGATACAAGACATTGCCCGGCAAGCTTGCGCAGGCCAGCATAATCCGCCGCCTCCGGTTTGGCAAGCAGGGAGTTGAGCGAGTCGAGCGCTGGTTCAATGAAGCTGGAAAAAAAACGTTTTTTCCGCTGCCGACTGAGAAAGGCAAAGGCACCGAGGATCTGCAGGTTTCGCTGCAGGGCAAGCAGAAGATATTCCCGTTCAAACTGGACCCGATCATAGTGGATATACTCCTGCAGCCGGGTGAAATAGACCTGCCGGATGTCCAGTTGCAGAGGCTCGGACAGGGCCATATACGGATCAATGAGCAAAGAGGCCAGGTCATAGGCCAGAGGACCGCGACGACCGCCCTGAAAATCGATGATCCGAATTTTGCCTGCCGAAATCATGATGTTCCGGCTCTGAAAATCACGGTGAAGGAAAAAATCAGCTGGAGCCCGGCTCGCCCGTTTTGCAAGAAGAACGCATTCTCTCTCTATTGCTTCACGATCAAAGGATAGATCAAGAAAATCTCTGCACAGGGCCTGGAGAAAATAGCCGGATTCACGTTTAAGCATAAGCTGCCGGTCATAGCAGGGTGTATCCCAGCACCAGGACGCTGAAAAATCACGGCCACCGTGGACCTGCATCCGGGCAAGTTCGGAAACCACCTGACTGTACCAGTCAAGTCGCTGTTCATCAGTTGCATCCAGCAGCAGGTCATACAACCGCTGATCGCCAAGATCCTCGACAAACAACCGGCCGGAATCCTGTTCAAAGCCGTATATCTCCGGCACGGGAATACTCAACTCGTACAGATGACGGCCGATATGCCAGGCGGATTTTGCCTCTTGCAGTCCGGTGTTGTCATCTGCAGGGGGCTGGATCACAAGCACTCGCTCCCCATCCGGCCCTATCAAACGGTGAAATCGTCTCTGGGAGCCGTCAGGACTGATCGGCTGCAGGCAAACCTGATCCGGATTCCACCTTTTTTCAGGAAGATTCAGAAACTTGCCGGCCTTGATGATAATTTCGTCCATAAAATTTCGGTTTTATTGGCAGGAGCCGATTCGTTTTGCTACACTCAGGTAGAGTCGTCAATCCTGCTCTTTATAATCTCTCACAAAGGAAGACCATGAAGAAACTCAGTATAACCGTATGTACCTGCGCTTGTCTATTGCTTCCTGCCGCCGGTATGGCAGCAAAATTCGACATGAATCCAGGCAAATGGGAATTTACAACCACAATGACCATGCCCATGCTTCCCCAGCCCCAGACCACCACCTCGACTGAATGCGTAACCGAAGAAGAGGCGAAACAGGATCCCCTCGCGGATCTGGTCAAGGACGGTAACTGCAAAATCCTCAATAAAAAAATGAAGGGCAGCAGCCTGGAGTTTGAAATGGAATGTAATGAAGGAGGCATGATCACCCGGGGCAACGGGGTGTTTACAGCTCAAAAAAATACCGCCTCCGGTACCATGGAGATGATCATGGAGATGCCGGAAATGCCGAACATGCCCAATATGCCTTCCGGGCCCATGACTATGAAAACCAGCTGGCAGGGAAAACGAATCGGCGCATGCGATTAATCCGGTTCACCCGGAGCCGAATTTTTCCCATGTCGAAAAACCCTTTAAACCCGCTGGATCTGTACAAACACCTGCCGCAGACCAACTGCGGCAGGTGTTTACTGCCCTCCTGCCTGGCCTTTGCCGCCGGCGTTGTGGCCGGGAACAAAAAGCTGACGGAATGCCCGTATATCTCCCTAGAACAACAAGAGCAACTTACCGGGGATCTGCAGCCGCGTACAAAACTCGAACCTGATCAGGCTCAGTTTATTGACCGGCTGGAAGAAAAAATCCGTACCATCGACTTTGCGGAGATCGCGCCGCTAATCGGTGCGACCAGCAGAGACAATCAGCTGATCGTCAACTCCATGGGCAAGGATTTTTTTGTCGACCAACAGGGGCAGTTGCGCTCGGAATGCCATATCATCCCCTGGGTCAAGGCGCCCCTGCTCTCCTACGTGACCAACAAAACCCACCAGCAGATCACCGGCGAGTGGATCACCTTTCGGGAGCTCAAAGGCGGAATAGACTGGCAGGGACTGTTTACCAGCCGCTGCGAGCGCCCCCTGCAGCAGCTTGCCGATGAACACCCCGAGCTGCTCGGCGATATTATCGACCTGTTCATGGGCCGGAAGACCGAGGCCTTTGATGCCGATATCGCCCTGACATTGCATCCCCTGCCCCACTTCCCCATTCTCATCTGTTACCAGGCACCGGAGGAGGATCTGGAATCAAAGCTGACCATCTTTTTTGATGCCTGCTGCGGAGTCAACCTGCACATCAAATCAATCTATACCCTGTGCGCCGGTCTGGTCCAGATGTTCGACAAAATCTCAAAACTGCATATCTGATACTCTACCCGGATGAAATAATTTCATTGCAAAAAAAGAGTGCAGAGGCTCCGCAATCATTGTATAAAAATCACATCCTTTTCCCCATGCGCTCGTAGCTCAGCTGGATAGAGCACCGGCCTTCGAAGCCGGGAGTCGCAGGTTCGAATCCTGCCGGGCGCACCAAATAATCTTTTAATATAAGCCAGTTACACCACACTTGAAAAAGTGTATTTAAGCCGTCTGAAGAGATGACGGCTCTTCAGACGGCTTTTTCTTCTGAATAAAAACCTGCATAGCTTTTTTCAGATCCCCTTGTTGGTGCAAATAATGCTCAGTTATTCTAGCTAAATAAACAAGATGCAATGTTGTGTCAATCGCGCACCATCTGCGCCGGATCAATGCTCAACAGACCAGAACAATTCGACTTTGTTTGTTGTTGAGGTGCTTTCCGTCTCCACGGAAAAACCTTCGGGAAGTTGATATTGAATTTTTAAAATACTTTCAGAATCCGTTAACCCTTTGCCGTAGCTAAGAAACAGATTTTTATATATTTTCTTGCTTACCACAAGTGAATAGCCTGCTGTTTCACCACCCTTGTCAAGGTGTACATCAAGACCTGTTTTCTTCTCGAGGGTATTCAGAACAGAGTCTTTTATACCCATACTCATGGCCGAGACGGCAGTGCCGAGCAGGGCCCGTTCAACGCCGTCTGATTGGGAAAAATTATGTCCAACCAGCAGATACGCCAGAATATCGGATTCATTCATGGCAGGGTCTGAAAAAAGATCTACTTTCATCCTGGAAGCCCTTCCGGTCAACCGAATACCGACAACCTTTCCCTGCACATTTTTATCCGCCCGTAAATCTATGTTGGGATCAGCCAGTGGACCACCCTGATAAAAAACCAGACCGTTCTCGATCTTCAAAATGGAGCCTCTCAGAGTAAACGTTGCATCACGAAGCTGGAGACTGCCTATCGCAATGGCATCTTCACCCGGTTTCCTGATTATCTGAACACTGCCATCGAGAAAGCCTTTTATGCCGAAGGCATCCAGCTCGACCTCTTTTCCCATGGTTACGGTAACGGTAGAAGATAGAGGCAGGCTATCTTTTTTCTTAGATCCCTTTGCGTCGACCACAAGGACATCACGGGAAGGAGACACGACTCCCCTAAAGCGAACAGGAGCAATATAAGCCTTGGGAATAGTTACGGCGCCGTTTACACTCAAGCCCTCCCGCCCATAGACACAATGCAGATCCGGGGAAGCCCATATCGAATACTCAGCCAGATGAAGCGCTTGAACATCCTCTCCCTTAATATTCCATTTTCCGTACCACCCCCGGTTCGGATCATGCCCGAGAATCCCCTGCATTCTCAGTCGGCCCGGCCCGGATACAAGGCGCGCGTCTACTTTATTTTCCGTGCCGGTACCAACGATACCAACCTGTATATCGTGCAGCAAAATACCCGCATCCGGGATCTCGACAGCACCGCCGGACAAGGTCATATCTCCCTGCAGAACAGGTCGGGCCAGGGTTCCGGCAACGGAATAATGACCTGACAGATGACCTGATGGAGCATTAACCAGATATCCACTTAGCGGTGCAAGAAAATCAAGTGTGGACAGATTCACATCCATGGTACCGGCAAGAGGCATCTTTTCAGGATGGGCAAAACTTTCACACTGTTGCACGTTAAGTGCAGCTTCAGCCCTGCCAATCCCCTGCACTTCGCTCTGTGCCCGTATTTCGGCAGTACCATTTTTCAACTCTGCCTGCAGTGAGGTATCGGTCAAGTGCCACTTTTTTTCTCCATCCTTATCGTCATTTTTTTTGCGGACATACATGGAGGGAATCGAAACATCCAATGTTATCTGCCTGCCGGTCATTCCATTTTTACCCTGTACGGAAAGCTCAACCGTTCCATTGACAGTAAAATCCATATTGCCCGCTGCCTGTAACCGACGCAGGGAAGAGCCCTGTATGTTCAAATCGATACCACGAATGATTGCCTCTATCCGTGGCTGTGCCCACTCACCCTTGAGTGTCCCCTGCCCATGCAGAACACCGCTTGCCCCCGGTACAATATCGGCCGGATCGGAGGAATCAATCCTGAACGTACACTTCAGCTGTGGCCCAATCCGTCCGTTTACCCGGCAAGAGGTGGAGCCGGATCGGAGATGCAGGGCATTGATAAGGAGCACATCTTTGTGCAAACGCATTTTTCCGCTCCCGATTAGTGGCCGTCCTCTCAACGTTCCCTGCAGCCGTTCTATATCCGCCGCGGCTTCCATCTCCGTGCCGTTCCAACTTCCCCTGGTGGACAGCACGGCCTGAATATTCCCCGGCCATTGCGGAAAAAATACGGCCGGATCGACATGTTCCCCCCGGAGTTCCGCCTGCCACGCAATACCGTTTTCCCATGTAACCCGGCCATCGGCACCAAGATTGCCGCCGGGAAGCAAAACGTGCAGAGAATCAATGTCCAGACCACTGTAATCACCATGGACCCGTAAGCGGGTCTGCATATCCGGACTGCCGGGATACCGGATATCGGCGCTGAGCCCGCCGGAATACGACGTTTTGCTACCGGATGCCGTAAAACCGGTGATTGTCCCGCTGACCGGTATATTCAAGCCCGCGCTGCTTCCCCTAAATAGTCCTGTTTTTCCCGTAACCGTCCAGCGCAGGTCATGCAGTATGCCGCTCAGCCGCCCCTTGGCATCGGCAACGACCGGCTGTGTGGTGTCAATGGAGATCCGCAGGGACTCCAGATCACCTTGTGCAGCAAAAGTCCCCTGCCAGTCATTTGATTTTAATGAAAAAATTTCCAACCGGCCATCTATGTTCAACGGCCAGTTATCATGGAAACTGAGTGCTCCCTTAAGTGCTGCACCATACTTTGGGGAATCTATTTTCAGATGCCCGATGGAGAGCCTGTCACCGCGCCCGACCGCCTGCAGGACACATCTATTTACAACCAGTGGTTTTTTCTTGTCCGGGAAAAAGATGTCCGCCTGAACAATCTGCAAATCATCGACATGAAATTCCAAAGGGAAATGGATTTCCGGAAGTGCAGGCAGCCCCTTGTCCGCACCACAGGTCCCCTTCTTGTGCAATCGGACCTGCACGCCAGTAACCCGGACACGGCTCAGATAAAATGCAGGGTACCGAATCCCCTTGATACTCCAGTTGCAGCTCAAAGTATCCATGGAAATATCGGCAAAATTATTCATCCGTACCGCCACTCCGGCCAAGCGCCAGCCATGAAAAAAAGTTCCCTCAACCCGCTTCACTGAAAAAGCCGGGCCTGCCAGAACATCACAGGTCGTTACCAGAATCCGCAATCCGATTTGGGTTATCAGAAGCGCCGACATTCCAACGATCATAAGGAAGACGGCAACCGGCAGCACCTTTCGTCGACCGAAAATCCTCATAACTCGGCCCCCACCGACAGGTAGACCTGGAAGGGATGGTCACTGGTTGAAAGTGCGGTGGCAACATCCATCCGAATCTGACCAAAAGGCATATTCATGCGAAGCCCCATGCCGGCGCCGTGTTTTAAATCAGCATTGATATCGTCAAAGGCATTTCCAACATCATAGAAGGCCGCCAGACTCCACAGGGAACTCAGGGATCGTTCGATTTCCATGCTGCCTACAAATAAATAACGACCGCCGATAACCGCTCCGGAAGCATCCTTTGGACCAAGTTCTCTGTATGCATACCCACGCACACTTTGCTGGCCACCGGCATAAAATCTGAGAGAAGGAGGAAGATCATCAATCGATTCCATCACGGTGGCACCGAAGGTTGATCGAGCGATAAAGCGCCATTTATCCACAGGAGTAACAATCGCCTTCCCGCTTACGCTGAATTGAAGGAAATTAGTGGAGGATAAAAATGCCCTGTGGGCGCCTTTGACAGTCCCACCTATACGCACCCCGTCTTTTGGATGGATACGATTGTCAGCAAGAACATAATTCCAGTTACTGCTGCCCATCAGCAACTCGGCATCGCCTTTGGTGACCCCGATCTGGTAATGCTCCTTACGGTATTCGACCCCGATGCCGTATTGGTTTTTCGGTGTATTGTGATTTGCGGATATCCCCAGTGACAGCAGTTTGCTGCTGGTCTCCTGCCAGTTATCGACAATGGACTGAATGCCCAGGTTGAGTACATCGTATCGGGGATCAAAAACAGGAATGTCGTACCCTGCTTTTATTCGACTTCCCTGATCAAAAAATTGCAGATTGAGAGATGGCTTGTGGCCATATTTATTGAGAATACGATTCTTCCACAACAAACTCACGTTGGCCCCGGTATCTGTTGCGTAACCGAGGCCGAGACTATATTGATTCCGTTTTGCCGGGAGCAGGCCGACCACCACCGGTATCTGCCGCTCGTGTATTTCGGAGAATTGAGGTTTCACAACAACCCGGCTGAAATATCCCGTGGAATAAAGATCGGACTGCAACTGATCCAGCAGTCTATACGAATAACCATCTCCCTGTAGGTAGGGAATAAAATGCTGAAATAATTGCGGAGAAAGAATATCCTGACTGCTTGTTGTTGCACCGAAACGATACAGTGAACCCGTATCGAGGATGAGCCTGATATCGGCCTGTTGTTTCTTCCGATACACGACAAGCTCATGTTCGGTAAAACGGGCATGAATATATCCATGCAGCATGGCCCGTGTTAGAATGCTCTTTTTTCCCTCCTCATACAGAACTTGGTCTAGAACATCACCGGGATGAAGGGGAAATTGCTTTATAGCCTCCTGAAAAAATGGTTCCATGTCTCCAGCTCCAGTCACCTGGAGCGTGACGAAATGAACAATGACCGCCTTGCCCGGGGTGACGATATATTCGGCCCGGCAGTTACTTTCATCACAGGATAGAGATTTGTTTACCTGCACCGAATAATAGCCGTACGGGGCCAGGGCTTCTGCAATATCACCGGACGCCTGCTTGTGCAGACGCTGTATTTCAGGAAGAGAGATATCGGTCTTGCGGGAAATCAAGGCGATCTTCAAGCGGGCTACAATATTGTCATAGAGCTTTTCCCTGACCCCTTTGACGCTCACCGAAAGAGAAGCAGCTCCACAGATCCGGGGATATGCCGGAGCCATGAATACAACGGCGCAGAAAAGGCACATTAATTTTTTTTGCAGGCGGGAACTGAACAAAGTATGGCTATGAAAAAAACATATTGGAAGAAGCCCCCCTGCCCGGGAATCCGGTCATGCAGGACCGGATTCCCGGGCAGGGCCGTACATGAAGATTACCAGGGGAGATCAAGCGCTTCCAACAGATGGAGCACGTTGTCAATGTCAGCCTGATCGGGATGACCAGCGGCAGATTCTACAGCGGCTATCGACTCAGGTGACGACGCCTGTAAGTGGGCCTCTGCTGGGATCTCCGGCCCAACCTCTCCCAGGCAACTGAATTGACCGACAATTCTCGCTTTGCGGGCCAGTTTCTTGGCCTTTTGCATGGCCAGGTCGACCTCTTTGCGTTCAAGGGCGCCGCCATGGGTGGCAAAGAGAAACAGTTGATGGTCTTCGTTGAATTTTTTTAAATATTCAGCAGTGGTCGGATCAGGCTGACCATTCTTCACCCAAAAACCAACAGCCACAAAAATATAGCCTGTGGGATCCGGGGCCTCCGCAATGGATTTCAGCTCTTTTCCGTCAGGCAGGAAATCATAGATTGCCTCGGCCAGCTTTTTTGTATTTCCTGATTTTGATGAATACACGACCAGATAATTCATAACCAATTCCCCCTGTTCTATATTGACAGACATAGGCCATCTTCTCTTTATCCGAAAATAGCCCGCGAAGATGGAACTTTTTAGGCTATTTTCATTATTCGTTGTGGCTGTGACCTGAAAATTTGGTCCAGCCATGCTGGTTTATCTGAAAATAGCCCTCGAAGATGGGAACTTTCGGCCTATTTTCATCGTTCGTTGTGGCTATGACCTGAAC
>CAZPXI010000046.1:0-13475 GCA_964590715.1 uncultured Desulfobulbus sp. | reverse complement strand
AATAATGGACATGGCATCATAAAAAAGCCTGCGGGCAAGAGCTTTCTTGCCGTCCTGCATCAGTCCATTGGTGAACTTTGACACCAGCACCGAATTAAAGGATGGATCAGGTGCAGCGGTGCGCTTATCTGTTAATTTTTTTCTCGGCATCTTTTACCTCTTCAATAACCTTATATTGCCAGCACCTTATTTAGGCTTCTTGGCCCCATACTTGGACCGCCCCTTGCGCCGATCACTGACCCCGAGCGTATCAAGCGTACCACGAACCACATGATAGCGAACACCCGGCAAATCCTTTACACGACCACCACGAATCAGCACAACCGAATGCTCCTGCAGGTTATGGCCGATACCCGGAATATAGGAAGTAACTTCAATGCCATTTGTCAACCGGACCCTTGCAACTTTCCGCAGCGCGGAGTTCGGTTTTTTCGGCGTTGTCGTATATACGCGGACACAGACTCCACGTCTTTGCGGACAATTCTGCAAAGCCGGAGTATTTGACCGCTTGGTCATCTTCTTCCGTCTCTTCCTGACAAGTTGATTAATTGTGGGCATACAAAACCACTCCTTTTCAAATAAATAAACGTATCCTGCCGCCGGTGAAGGCGGACACGAGAATCAGATATAATAGACGACCCCATCTTGATTGTCAAGAATATTTGTCTGTTTCATAAAAAGACATGAAACAGACGGCTGCAGGCTGTTAACCTCTTGTTTTTACGTTGCTGCCTTATGGTCGTTGTGTTTTTTTTTACGCGTATATCATCTTAGGCTAGGCTTTTTCATGACGCAGACGATATCTTTCCAGACCGGTGCCGGCGGATATCAAACGGCCCATAATCACATTTTCCTTCAAACCGGCCAAGTCATCCACCTTGCCGGACATGGCGGCATTGGTCAGGACCTTGGTAGTCTCCTGGAAGGAGGCCGCCGAAATAAAAGAATCCGTGGAGAGCGAAGCCTTGGTCACGCCTAAGAGCAACGGTTCCGCAGCTGCAGGCTTCAGCCCCTGACTGAGCAATCGTTCGTTTTCCTCTTGGAATTTCCACCATTCAACTTGCGAATCCAGCATAAAGACGGAATCACCAGCATCGGTGATCTTAACCCTTTTCAACATCTGCCGGACAATAGTCTCAATGTGCTTGTCATTGATTTTAACACCTTGGAGCCGGTAGACCTCCTGAATCTCATTGACCAGGAAACGAGCCAGCTCTTCAGCACCAAGTACCCGGAGAATATCGTTGGGGAGGATGGACCCTTCCATGAGCTGTTCCCCGGCCTTCACATAGTCGCCCTCATGAACGATTGTATGTTTAGCCTTTGGCACAAGATATTCCTTCGGCTCCCCGGTTTCAGGGGTGATAACAACCCGACGTTTTCCCTTGAGTTCCTTACCGAAACTGACCCGGCCGTCGATTTCCGAAATAATAGCCTGTTCTTTGGGTTTGCGGACCTCAAACAATTCGGCAACTCTGGGCAGACCACCTGTAATATCCTTGGTCTTGGTGGTTTCACGCGGAATTTTGGCAACCACGGCCCCTGCTTCAATAATATCCCCTTCATCTACGGAAATAATCGACCCGACCGGCAGCAGGTACCGGGCCTCAAGATCTCCACCAGGCAGCTTCATGGTCTGCCTCGGCTTATCCGGGTCTTTGATGGTAATCCGCGGACTCAGGTGTTTACCGGCGGCAAGGGGAGTAATAACCTTACTTGCCTTACCGGTGATCGGATCGACGCGTTCCTGCATGGAATCGCCCTCGAGTACATCTCCGTATTTGACCTTGCCGCCAAGCTCTGCCACAATCGGAATGGAGAAGGCATCCCAGTCGGCAATAACCGTACCAGGATCAACCTTATCGCCGTCTATCACCTTGAGCTCAGCCCCGTAGGGAACAGGAAAACGTTCACGATCAATTCCCTGATCATCGAGAATGCTGATCTCGGCATTGCGGTTCATGACCACCAGGCGGCCCTCGCTGTTTTTAACCGAATGCAGGCCCTTGAACTGGACAAGACCACCACGCTGGCTTCGCACCTCGGCCTGTTCAACAGAACGACTTGCGGTGCCGCCGATATGGAAGGTTCGCATGGTCAGCTGGGTGCCGGGTTCGCCAATGGACTGGGCGGCAATAATGCCAACCGCCTCACCGATGTTGACCATGTGACCACGGCCGAGGTCACGGCCATAACACATGGCGCAGACCCCGCGCTTCGCCTCACAGGTGAGCACGGAACGAATCTTGACCCGATCAATACCTGCGGCCTCTATAGCCTCTACCTTCTCCTCGACAATCTCTTCATCCATGCCGACCAGAACTTCCCCGGTATGGGGATCGATCACGTCCTCACTGGCAACCCGACCAAGAATACGTTCGCCGATCCGAACGATGACTTCGCCGCCTTCAACCAGCGGTTCCGCCTCGGTATAACGCATGGTTTCACAGTCTTTTACAACAATGGTGGAATCCTGGGCTACATCGACCAGGCGCCTGGTCAGGTACCCGGAGTTGGCGGTTTTCAACGCCGTGTCGGCAAGTCCCTTGCGGGCGCCATGGGTAGAAATAAAATATTCGAGAACGGTTAATCCTTCCCGAAAATTAGCCTTGATCGGGGTCTCAATAATCTCGCCAGAGGGTTTGGCCATCAATCCGCGCATACCGGCCAGCTGCCGGATCTGGTCTTTGGAACCACGGGCACCGGAATCAGCCATGATAAAGACGGAGTTAAAGCTCTTAATCTCCTGAATTTTGTTGTCTTTGTCCCGGACATAGTCAACCGCCATCTCATCCATCATCTCTTTGGTGATTCTGTCGGTGGCCTTGGACCAGATATCAACAATCTTATTGTATTTCTCACCATCGGTGATTAGACCGTCGGAGTACTGGGTGTCAACATCAGCCGCCTCTCTCTCCGACTCCTCAACAAGCTCTTCCTTTCGAACCGGAATCTTCATGTCGTTGATGCAGATGGAAATACCGGCCAGGGTCGCGTATTCATAGCCGAGATCTTTCAACCGATCAGCAAGAATGACGGTGTCTTTTGTCCCGGCATGGCGGTAGGTGTAATCAACCAGAAAGCCGAGTTCTTTTTTTGAGAGCTCCCGGTTGACCAAGGCAAAAGGAACGGCATCCGGCAGCAGCTCACTGACCAGCACCCGGCCAATGGTCGTATCGATGAGTTCCCCGTTAATCCTGACCTTGACCACAGCCTGCATGTGAGCAGCCCCGTGATCATAGGCGATTCTCGCCTCGGCCGATGAACTGAAGACAGCCCCTTCACCCTGGACTCCGAATCGTTCCCTGGTCATGTAGTACAGCCCGAGTACGATATCCTGACTTGGAATAATAATCGGTCCGCCACTTGCCGGAGAAAGAATATTATTCGTCGACATCATAAGCACCCGGGCCTCAACCTGGGCCTCAACCGACAGCGGTACATGGACGGCCATCTGATCACCGTCAAAGTCGGCATTGAAGGCGGCGCAGACAAGGGGATGGAGCTGAATAGCCTTGCCTTCAATCAGTACCACTTCAAAGGCCTGCATGCCAAGCCTATGCAGGGTTGGTGCCCGGTTGAGAATAACCGGGTACTCACGGACAATGTCATCCAAGACGTCCCAGACCTCTTTCATGCCCTTATCCACCATTTTACGGGCACTCTTGATGGTGGTTACATAGCCAAGCGTCTCCAGCCGGTTATAAATAAAGGGCTTGAACAGCTCAAGGGCCATTTTCTTGGGCAGACCGCACTGGTGCAGACGCAGATGCGGGCCCACCACAATAACCGAACGACCTGAATAATCGACTCGTTTTCCAAGCAAATTCTGCCGGAAACGTCCCTGTTTACCTTTGAGCATATCGGACAGCGATTTAAGCGGTCGTTTATTGGGACCGGTTATGGTCCGGCCGCGTCGCCCGTTATCAAAAAGAACATCGACCGCTTCCTGCAGCATCCGTTTTTCATTACGGATGATTATGTCGGGGGCATCGAGCTCAATCAACCGCTTCAACCGATTGTTACGGTTGATAACCCTACGGTAGAGATCATTTAAATCGGAAGTGGCAAAGCGCCCGCCTTCAAGGGGAACCAGCGGACGGAGATCGGGAGGCAGTACCGGAATAACCTCAAGAATCATCCACTCCGGCCTGTTGCCGGAATCACGGAACGCTTCAACCACAAGCAATCGTTTACCGTATTTTGCCCGTTTGGATTTGGAGCCGGTGGTCCGCATATTCTCGCGTAATTCAACGGACAGCGCCTGCAGGTCAAGCGCCATAAGCATTTCCCGGATTGCCTCCGCCCCGATACCGACCTTAAACTGCCCGGGATGCTCTTCCAGGTATTCCCGGTATTGCTCCTCATTCAACAGCGAACCAACGGGAAGATCTTCTAACTCGGAAGTAACAACCGCATAGGATTCAAAATAGAGGATACGCTCCAACTGCTTGAGCGTCATATCAAGAATTGCCCCGATTTTTGAGGGCAGACTCTTTAAGAACCAGATATGAGCGACCGGGGCAGCGAGTTGAATATGGCCAAGCCGTTCACGGCGGACCTTGGACTGAATGACCTCAACACCACATTTCTCGCAGACAACTCCGCGGTGTTTCATCCGTTTGTACTTCCCGCAATTACACTCGTAATCCTTAACCGGACCAAAAATTTTGGCGCAGAATAGACCATCACGCTCCGGTTTAAACGTCCGATAGTTGATGGTCTCGGGTTTTTTTACCTCTCCATGCGACCATTCGTGAATTTTCTCGGGGGAGGCCAGCGAAATTTTAACTTTATTAAATTTTACAGGTCCCTTCGGTTTTGCAAAGAAGTTGAACAGTTCTTCCACGAAATCACCCTATACTAAGTTGAAAGTTTAAAGTTAACAGTTGAAAGTTCTCAAACAGAGCATTCACATGCTGTAACTTTTACTCTTCTAATAGTTCTACGTCGAGACAGAGTCCCTTGAGTTCCTTGACCAGTACATGGAATGACTCGGGCAGTCCGGTCTCAAGGAAGTTGTTACCCTTAACGATCTTTTCGTACATTGTTGTCCGCCCTTCGACATCATCGGACTTTACGGTCAGGAACTCTTTGAGCGTGTAGGCAGCACCATAGGCTTCCATGGCCCAGACCTCCATCTCACCAAGACGCTGACCGCCGAACTGGGCCTTGCCGCCGAGCGGCTGCTGAGTCACCAGGGAGTACGGTCCGGTAGACCTGGCATGGATCTTGTTGTCAACCAGATGATGCAATTTGAGCATGTACATGACGCCGACAGTGACCTGATTATCAAAGCGGTCACCGGTCAGGCCATCATACAGAGTCGACTGGCCGACCTCGTCCACCCCGGCTTCGATAAGCATCTCTCTGATCTCAGCCTCGGTAGCACCATCAAAGACCGGAGTGGCGACATGAAGGCCAAGTCGATACTTTCTGGCCATATCAACAACTTCATCATCACTGAGCCCATCGGTCAACTGCTGATACTCTTCTTTGGAATAAATCTTCTGCAACCGTTCCCGGATGGCGTCAACTTCATGCTGTTTTGCCAGTTTGGCGATCTGCTCACCGAGTCTTTTGGCAGCAAAACCAAGATGGCACTCAAGTACCTGACCGACATTCATACGGGAGGGAACACCGAGCGGATTTAAGACCATGTCGACGGTTGTTCCGTCGGCAAAATAAGGCATATCCTCTTCCGGCAGCAGGCGGGAGACAACACCCTTGTTGCCGTGGCGACCGGCCATCTTGTCACCAACGGCCAGTTTTCTCTTGGTGGCGACATAGATCTTGACCATCTTGACCACGCCGGGAGGAAGATCGTCCCCCTTCTCCATCCGTTCGACAATCCCCTCATAGCGGCTGCGAACCATTGCAGCCTGGTTTTTATAGCGGCTGAAAACGGCTTCAATTTCGTCTTCATATTTCGTCTTTTCAGAGAAATCAAGCGCGTACAGCTCGAGGAACTTAATTTTTTCAAGCGATTTTTCAGTGATTTTTTTGCCAAGTTTTAACAGAACCTTGTCTTCGGAATCGGTAATATCACTCTTTGCCGTACGGCCGACGATGAGGGCTGCAAGATCTTTTCGAACACCTTTTTTCAGACTTTTGAGCTCATCGTCCATGTCGCGGTTCAGACGCTCGACTTCAAGCTCTTCTATCATCAATGAACGCTCATCCTTATCAACGCCCTTGCGGGAAAACACCTTGGCATCAATGACAACGCCTTCAACGCCGGGAGGTACACGCAAAGAAGAATCCTTTACGTCGCCGGCCTTCTCGCCGAAGATCGCCCGTAGCAGTTTCTCCTCAGGGGAGAGCATGGTCTCACCCTTAGGCGTTACCTTGCCGACCAGCATGTCGCCGGCGCCGACTTCGGCGCCAACCCGGACAATACCGGAATCATCTAAATTGCGCAGGGCCTCGTCACCGACATTGGGTATATCACGGGTGATTTCTTCTTTGCCGAGCTTGGTATCCCGGGCCATGGTCTCAAAAATTTCGACATGGACCGAGGTAAAGGTATCCTCTTTGAGCAGACGCTCATTGATGAGAATGGAATCCTCAAAGTTATAGCCACGCCAGGGCATAAAGGCGATGGTGATGTTTTTGCCCAGTCCGAGTTCTCCCATCTCCGAAGAAGGACCATCCGCAAGCACATCCCCTTTCTTAACCCGCTCACCGGGAAGCACCAGGGCCTTCTGATTAAAGCAGGTATTCTGGTTCGATTTTTTATACTTAGAGAGGTGATAGACTCCGACTCCGGTTTCAAATCCATCGGTGCCGGGATCATCGTAGCGGACAACAACCCGGTTGGCATCAGCATCCTCAACGACTCCATCCCCCCCGGCAAGCAGGCAGGCACCTGAATCCTGGGCCACATATTTTTCAACCCCGGTTCCGACCAGCGGTGAGGCTGTTTTCAAAAGAGGTACTGCCTGACGCTGCATGTTGGATCCCATCAGGGCTCTGTTGGCATCATCATTTTCAAGAAAAGGGATAAGTGAGGCGGCAACGGAAACCAACTGGTTCGGTGCCACATCCAATCGGGTCACATCATCAGCAGCCACCATAACCACCTCGCCTTCCTGACGGGCTATCAAGTGATCCTGAACAATGAAGTTATCCTTAATTTCCACCTTGGCCGGAGCAATCACCTGCCCCTGTTCCTGCAGAGCAGAATGATATTTAACCTCGTCGCTTACCTTACGATGGTCGACCAGCCGATAGGGGGTCTCAATAAAACCGTAGGGGTTAACCTTGGCGTAGGTGGCAAGAGAGACAATCAAGCCGATATTCGGGCCCTCAGGTGTTTCAACCGGACAGATCCTTCCATAATGGGTAGGATGAACGTCACGGACTTCAAAGCCCGCCCGCTCACGGGAGAGGCCGCCGGGTCCCAGTGCAGACAGACGCCGTTTATGGGTGACCTCGGACAAAGGATTGGTCTGATCCATGAACTGGGAGAGCTGCGAGGTCCCGAAGAACTCCTTGATGGCGGAGGTGACGGGTTTCGGATTGACCAGATCATGGGGCATGAGGGTTTCAATCTCCTGCAGGGTCATCCGTTCTTTGATCGCACGCTCCATGCGCACCAACCCCATCCGGTATTGATTTTCAATCAATTCACCAACCGTTCGCACACGCCGATTGCCCAAATGATCAATATCGTCGCCATCTTTCAAACCGTCCTTGATCCGGACCAGATGTTTTACGCCCTGAATGATATCCTCTTTAGTCAGGGTACGGTGATCAATGGGCGTATCCAGATCAAGCTTGGCGTTAATCTTATAGCGGCCGACCTCGGAAAGATCATAGGTGGATGGATTAAAGAACAGGTTTTCAAAAAATGCTTCGGCAACCTCAGGAGTGGGAGGACTCGATGGACGCAGCCGGCGATAAATTTCAATCTGTGCCTGCCGCCGGATACGTTGTTTTACCTCACCACGTACCGTTTCCATCAACTCTTCGCCCTTTAGCCCGGACTCCATGGACTGGGTAATAAGCTGGCTCAACTCATCGCTTGAAAGCCGGATCAAATCCTTGTCCATGGTTTTACTGAAGGCTTCACTGATAGCGACGCCATCAATAAAGAGAAGTTCAAAACTCGTTACTCCTGCTTCCACCAGCTCATCCAGCAGTGATTCCGTCAACTGCTGATTACCGCGGGCTAGTATTTTACCACTCTTCAAATCAATGATATCGGCGGCCATAAAACGATCAACAAGGTTCTCAGCCTCAACCGGTATCCGTTCAATGCCGGCCTGCAGCAGACGCTTGGCCAGAGCCTTACTCACCTTCCGTCCCTTTTTCCCGAGTACCTTGCCATCTTCAGGACTGACCAGATCATCGGTCAGCCGGGTGCCGATGAGCGTCTCCGGTTTGAACGTCAGTGAGAATTTCCCCTTGTCAATTACGACGGTATCAATGGCATAAAACTCGCGCAGCAGTTCCTCTTCATCGTAATCAAGAGCTTTGAGCAACACGGTCACCGGCAGTTTACGGCGGCGGTCGATACGGACAGAGAGGATATCCTTGATATCAAATTCAAAATCAAGCCAGGAACCGCGCACAGGAATAATTCGCGCGGAATACAGTCTCTTGCCGGATGAATGAGATTTCCCGTTATCATGGGTATAAAAGAGACCTGGCGAACGCTGCAGCTGGTTGACAACGACCCGTTCCGTTCCGTTGACAACGAAAACGCCGTCCTTTGTCATCAACGGCAGGGAACCGAGAAAAACCTCCTGTTCCTTGATATCACGGACAGACTGGACCCCGGTTTCTTCATCAACGTCAAAGGTAATCAGGCGGACCGTGATCTTGACCGGGACATCATAGGTCATGCCCCGCTCTATACACTCCTCAACCGTGTATTTTGCCTCACCAAATGCGTAGCGAACAAATTCAAGGGAACATAATCCGTTGAAATCAGTCAGAGGAAAAATATTTTTAAAGATTGCCTGAAGACCAAAATCTTCTCTTGCATCGGGATCAACGCCACGTTGTAAAAAACGCTCATAGGAATGCCTTTGCATGGAAATAAGATGCGGTGGCTCAACAATCTGGCGTGTCTTGGCAAAACTTTTACGAACTCTCTTCATGCTTTTCCTCGAAATGTTCCACGAAACACCAGCCACACTAAACAGCAGATAACGATTTGATTTAATTTAACATTCCGCTGAAAAGCAGGCCAATAAACAATAAACAGCCCTCAAACGCAGGAACGCTACAGAGAATCAAGCCTCTGTAGCGTTGCCTTACCAAAACTCGGCAAGCCCCTCGTAAGCACTACTTACAAGGAGGGTGCCGGAACAAGCGTTACTACTTAACTTCCACGGAACCACCTACGGCTTCGATCTTCTCTTTGATTTCAGCAGCCTCATCCTTTGAGACCCCTTCCTTTATAGGAGCAGGCGCACTCTCAACCAATGCTTTTGCTTCCTTCAGGCCAAGGGCGGTAATGGCGCGAACCTCTTTAATGACCTTGATTTTCTGATCACCAGCTGCAGTCAGGACTGCATCGAATTCGGTTTTCTCTTCAGCAGCAGCACCACCATCGGCAGGACCGGCAGCAGCAACAGCAACCGGTGCGGCAGCTGAAACACCAAATTTTTCCTCAAGGGCTTTCACAAGATCAGCAACCTCAAGCAGAGTCATTTTCTCTACAATTTCTACAACCTGTTCAATTGAATCAGACATCGTCTTTCCTCCGGATATACATTCAAAATTATTTAGTTTTCTTTCTGTTCTTTAATTGCTTGTAAAGCATATACCAGGTTGCTCGGTACGCCGTTAAGCGCACGGACAAAACCAGTCGGAACGGCAACCAGTACTCCACAGAGTTGGCCAAGAAGCTGATCCTTGCTTGGAAGCTTCGCAAGAGCGATAACATCTTCGGCACTGAGCACTTTGCCGTCCATGACCGCGGAGCGAATTTCCAGGGCTTCGAATTCTTTGGCAAAATCTGCAAGGACTTTTGCAGGCCCTACGGGTTCATCATAACTGAACGCTATGGCCGTAGTCCCTGTAAAGCTTCCGCTGAGTTCCTCGTATTCCGTTCCTTCAACGGCAAGTTTAAGCAACGTATTTTTGGCAACCTGAATATTTGCATTGGTCTGGCGAAGTTCGCCGCGCAATTTTTCAAGTTCCGTGACTTTCAGCCCACGGTAATCAGCAACTACCGCGAACTTGGCTTTGCTGAAGGTCTCGTTTAATTGACGAACCTTGCCAGCCTTTTCATCGCGATTCAACTGTTATACCTCCTTCTTTGGTTTGCGGGTCAGTCACAGTTAACAGATTAGAGGATAAAGACAAATAACAGTACCCTCGCTGGATACTGTCCTTCGGTCTCGGCAGGCGACTGACATCTATAGACCAGTCATTAAACTCTCGAACCTGCTGTCTCTGACCTTCCCGGAGTTAATATTGTGTATGTAACGAATAATTACGCGTCACCGGAACCCGGTCACACGGTATGTTAAGAAAAAAAGAGAGGAGCTAAACGCCTCTAAATTTTTCATTGGTTCATATAAATATGGGGATCATAACTCTAGAAGGCTCAGTTCCCTTTAAGCAACGCCTGTATCTGGTTCGGGTCAATTTTGACCCCAGGTCCCATGGTACTGGATATTGTAATTGCTTTTAGGTAGATACCCTTACTGGACGCAGGTTTAAGCTGCAGCAGTTTATCAACAAATGCGGAAATATTGCTCAGTAGCTTATCGTTGCCGAAGGATACTTTTCCGACTGCGGCATGAACGATACCGTTTTTCTCCACCCGAAAATCGACCTTGCCTTTTTTGATTTCTTTGACGACACGTTCGATGTCAAAGGTGACAGTTCCAAGTTTTGCATTGGGCATCAGGTTTCTGGGGCCGAGAACCCGACCAATTTTACCGACCTCGCCCATCATATCCGGCGTAGCAATAGTTTTATCAAAATCAAGCCATCCATCCTTGATTTTGGCAAGAATTTCATCGGATCCAGCATAGTCGGCACCGGCATTCAGCGCCTCTGTTTCCTTTTCTCCTTTTGCAAAGACCAGAACCCGAACGTCTTTACCGGTCCCGTTTGGGAGCATGACACTGGAACGAACCATCTGATCAGCATGACGGGGGTCAACCCCGAGACGGACTGCTATATCAATGGATTCGTCGAATTTAGCATACGATGCTTCAAGGGCAATAGAGATACCCTCTTCGAGCTCATACAACCGGGTTCGGTCAATATTGTCACTGCCTTTTCTGTACTGTTTTCCGTGTTTAGCCATGATAATCCCCTGTCTCTTCTCCCTGCCATACCGGGGTGCGCATGCAGGTAAACGAATAAATAAACGTAAACGTTCAGCACCACTCAACGGAGTCACCGCAATATACATATTCGTCCGCTCAGGACTCCTTACATAGACGGGCTATAGCTCGTCGGCCTGCTTGAACGAATATAGAGCACTGATAAACTTTTACAGTACCAGGAGATAGCCGGCTTCGGCTACCCTGGTGCACTATTATAAATTATACAGCTCAGTCAAGAACGGTAATGCCACAGCTCCGGGCAGTACCTTCGACGATACGCATGGCCTGATCAAGGTTATAGGCATTCAAATCAGGCATTTTGATCTCGGCAATTTCCTTGATCTTGTCTTTGCCGATCTCGGCGACACGATCACGTTTAGGATTACCGGATCCCTTTGCAATGCCTGCGGCCTTGAGCAACAGAATGGAAGCAGGAGGAGTCTTGGTAATGAAGCTAAAGGAACGATCGGTATAGACACTGATAACTACTGGAATAATCGTATCTCCAGCCGACTGGGTCTTGGCATTAAACGCCTTACAGAAATCCATAATATTAACGCCGTGCTGACCAAGAGCGGGCCCGACAGGGGGCGACGGATTGGCCTTGCCGGCAGGAATCTGTAACTTAATATATGATTGTATTTTTTTTGCCATTGTTTACTCCTCCATGGTTTTCCCAGGAGTACTATTTTTGCTCAGTAGGGATTCAGCCGGCACAACAGGACACAGACAATCTATGTGTGTGACCTGCCGGACCACGTCCTTACGCATTTAATCAATTATTACTTACCTGTATATATTCAAGCTCTACCGGTGTTGAACGACCGAAAATAGAGACCATAACTTTAACCCTGCCCTTGTCAGGGTACACCTCATCAATAATACCCTGAAAATTGGCAAATGGACCGTCAATAACCCGAACCGAGTCACCTTCGGAAAAGATAACCTTCGGTTTAGGTGCGGTTGCGCCTTCCTCGATACGGCCGATAATTTTATTGGCCTCTTCATCGGTTAGAGAGGGGATCAGCTTATGCAGATCCTTACCGGCAATGGGCTGGTTGGCATTGACACCGACAAAGCCTGTTACTCTTGGTGTTTCCTGGACCGTATGCCAGCTGTGCTGGTTCATATCCATGTGAACAAGGATGTAACCGGGAAAAAATTTCCGTTCGGAAGTCTTTCTCTTCCCCTTCACCATCTCAACGAGTTGTTCGGTAGGTACAAGGATATCACCAAACATCTCTTCCTGACCGGCAGAACGTATGCGCTCTTCAAGAGTTGCCTTCACTTTGTTCTCAAACCCGGTATGGGTATGAACAATGTACCAGTTTTTTGCCATTGAAAAAGCCTGTATCTGCTATTGAAGAACCGAGGAGACGAGCTTGCCGAGAAGGAGATCTACAGAACCAAGATAAATAGCCAGAACCATAACAAGGACAAGAACAAATCCGGTAAGGCCGAATGTTACCTTTCTGTCGGGCCAGACGATCTTTTTAAATTCCGCCTGTACCTGGTGCACAAAATCACGAATATTTGACGGTGAAAAAGCAGATGACTTCTTCTGCTCAGCCTTCACCGCCTTACCCGATTGTTTCCCTTTAGCAGTCTGTCCTTTTTTCTTGCTTGCCATCTGTTTATCAACCAATCATTCTTTGCTGGCCGCTGTTCATGCCCGAAAGAAACAAGGCAGCAAACACGACTAATATTCAAAGACCGCCGTAAATGCAGAAGGTCCATATGCAACCAACCTGACATCAACCAATGGCAGGCCAGGAGGGACTCGAACCCCCAGCCCTCGGATTTGGAGTCCGATGCTCTACCAATTAGAGCTACTGGCCTGCATGTCTCCACGGTACTGTTAGGGTACATATCCCCATCACAGGAAGAACCTCTATTTGGTTTCCTTGTGGGGAGTATGTGTCTTGCAAAACGGACAGTACTTTTTCAACTCCAGCTTGTGTGGAATTGTCCGTTTATTCTTGGTTGTTGTATAGTTGCGCTGTTTACAATCCTTACAGGCAAGCGTAATGATATCTCTCATCAATTAATCCTGTTCGTCATTGTACCGGGCAGTTAAGCCGGTGCAATCATAAAAGCCTGGAGATCAGCTTTCAGCTGATTCCTATTCGATAATTTCGCTGATGACGCCGGCGCCAACAGTACGGCCACCTTCACGAA
>CAZPXI010000045.1:0-13570 GCA_964590715.1 uncultured Desulfobulbus sp. | reverse complement strand
ATGCTTGACGGCCGGGTTAAAACCCTGCATCCCCTGGTCCATGGCGGGATCCTCAACCAGCGGGAAAACAGCGATCATCAGCAGCAGTGCAGGGAACATGGTATTCGTGATATCGATATCGTTGCCGTCAACCTGTATGCCTTTGAAAAAACGGTTGCCGATCCGAATTGCAGTCTTGCCGACGCAATTGAAAATATCGATATCGGCGGGCCGACCCTGCTCCGTGCCTCGGCCAAAAATTTCAGGGATGTTACCGTGATCGTTGATCCGGCCGATTACGAACAGGTTCTGGCCGAGATTAAAGCAACCGGCAACACCACCCTGAAGACCCGGTTCAAGCTGGCGGTCAAGGTCTTTCAGCTGACTTCCACCTACGACACCACCATTGCCGACTGGCTGACCAAGGTGGATGTCGATTCCAATTCGTATTTCTCCGGAGAGTAACCATGCTCAAGATGGCGGTGCTGCTCTCCGGCAGTGGGCGGACCCTGGATAATTTCCATGAACGAATCGGGGCCGGGACCCTGAACGCGGAGATTCAGGTGGTGATTTCCAATGTCGGTGACGCCCTCGGCCTGGAAAAGGCCAGGCGATACGGCTATCCGGCCTTTCACGCAGTCGGCAATACAGCGGTCAATGAAATCCTTGCTGACTATGCAGTCGACCTCATTGTTCTTGCCGGCTACCTCAAACTATACGTGCCGCCGGAAGAACTCAAACAACGGGTGCTCAATATTCATCCAGCCCTGATTCCCTCCTTTTGCGGGGCCGGGTTTTACGGTCATTTTGTCCACGAGGCCGTTAAAAAACGGGGCTGTACGATCAGCGGCTGCACGGTACATTTTGCCAATGAAGTCTACGATGAGGGGCCGATTGTCGTCCAGCAATGCGTGGCCCTTGAGGATTCGGATACTCCGGACGATATTGCAGGCAAGGTTTTTGCGGTTGAATGCGTTGCCTTTCCCGAAGCCATTAATCTGGTGGATGAGAAGGGCGTTGATTATTTCTGGAACAGGGAGTGAGTGGTATGGCAATGCAAACCATCATGAATGCACGAGATATCGATCGGAGTCTGCATCGGATCAGCCTGGAGATCCTTGAGAGAAATCACGGTGTCGATGAGCTGGCGATTGTTGGAATCCACACCGGCGGAGTTTTTCTGGCGGAACGGATTCACCGGAAAATCGTTGCTCATGAGCAGGCTGAACTGCCCCTGGGCCATCTTGATATCACCCTGTACCGCGATGACTGGAGCCTGATTTCTCAAAATCCCATTGTTCGCAAGACCGACATCGGTTTTGCGGTGGAAAATCGACGGGTGGTACTGGTGGATGACGTGATTTTTACCGGCAGAACCATCCGTGCCGCCATGGATGCTATCATGGATTTCGGTCGTCCGCTGTCTGTCCAGTTGGCAGTCTTGGTCGACAGGGGAGGGCGTGAGCTCCCCATTCAGCCCGATTATGTCGGACTCTGCGTTAGTGCAGATGATGGTGAACGGGTTGATGTCTTGCTTGCTGAAAAAGATGATCGTGATGAGGTCGTCCTGCAGGAAGCCGAGAAGTGACATGTCGACTTCCCCCGATCACCAACAGAGACCTAAGGATCTGGCCCATATTTGTCACCGGGTGCGGGAGAAGTCCGAGAGTTACGACCTGTATAATTTTAGTAGTAAGTTCAACGACTTCCTGAAGGCATTTTTTGATCTGGCCCAGGAGTTTGATTCGATAGAGGATTTTTACCGAATTTGTGTGGCGGTCCCGTTGGAAATAACCGATCTTGCCAGTGCTCTGTATCTGAGCAAGGGAGAAGAAGAGAACCTGCAGTTGGTCTGTGACAGTGATCAGGGGGTGTTGAAAGATCCCGTGCCCCCGGATAATACGGTCGGCCTGCAGGAGTATCCATACGAGACTGGGGACAGTTATGTGATTCCCATCTGTAGTAAGCAACCGTCCTCCACCGGATCCCAGTTTGCGGAGATCATGCGTACCGAAGGGGAACGAAGGACCGAGTTGTGGTGCGGAGTGAAAGGGATTTGCGGGCAGGGAAGAATCCTCGGCATGTTTGAGATCAAGCCGCTGCAACAACTTACGGATTCCGACAAATTTTTCTTTGTAAAATACGTGAACCGGATAGGCTTCAATCTGGATAATCGCCTGATTGCCCGGCAGAATATTGACCATCTGAAGTTTATCAACACCTTGGTCATCGATATTGAGCATAATGTCATTGTGCCCAATATGTATTTTCGTCATCTCTTCAATCAGCTGAAGAAAAAGATCATTGAGCTGGATAAAATAGAAGAGGATATCAAAGTGTTTGCCGGTGGAGAGAATGACGGCAAGATGTGCAGCAGCTGCCTCAACCGCTGTGGCGCCCTGCGCCGTGACCTGCTCGGTTATCACCGGGAGCTGGTCAAACACCATGCAAACATAACTCTTTTTCTGGAAAGCCTGTTTCGGCGGGAACATTTTGAAAAAGGCCATCTGGTTCTTCATTCCAGGCGGTGCTTTATTGAAAAAGATGTGATTATACCCCAGCTTGAGCATTATGCCAGTCGCCTGCGGGCCGCAAACGTCACGGTGGAACAGCCCCGGAATATGCGCAAGGAGGAGTTCCAGATCCTGGTGGATGTCGGACTTCTGGCCCAGGTGTATGCCAACCTTTTTTCCAATGCCGCCAAGTATACCAGAGAGATTATCAATCACCGGGGTAAATCCCGAAAGGCCATGGCCTATGGGCGGGAGATCGTCGAGAATTACCCGGTACCGGGCAGGCGGGGCATCAAATTCAATGTCTTTACTACCGGACCGACTCTTTCCGAGGCAGAAGGTATCCGTTTATTCAGAGAGGGAACGCGTGGTCCGGACAGTGACGGTATCCCCGGAACCGGGCACGGCCTTTCTTTCATTCGTCACGTTATAGAGTTGCATGGCGGTACTGTCGGCTACGAGCCAACGTCTGAGGGAAATAATTTCTATTTCATACTGCCTGTCCCACCGACGGAATACCCCTCCTGTGATCTGGCTCCTGCAGAGATGTAATTCTTTGATTTCCTGCGCGTTTCAACCTTAAATTTTCAATCTACCATAGAGAATGAATACAGCACCACTTATTGTTCACACAGACTGGTCACGTGCCTGGGGAGGCCAGGAAATTCGCACGCTGACCGAGCTGCGCGAAATGAAAAAGCTCGGCTTTCGGGTCGCCATGATCGTGCGCGAGGATTCGGAGCTGGCCCGTCGGGGGCTCCAGGAGGAACTTCCGGTTTATTTTATAGATTTTTCCTCAAAATTTAAACTTTCTGCCTGGCGTGACCTGTTTCAATTGATTCGGAAACTTAAACCGGCAGTGGTCAATACCCATTCCTCTGAAGATTCCTGGATGGCCGGTTGCGTGGCCAGGTTTTGCCGGGTTCCCCTGACCATTAAAACCAGGCATGTGCTGGCCCCCATCTCCTCATCCTTTAGTTATAATATTTTTTTTGATGTCATCTTTGCCTGCAGTGAATCCATTGGTGCACAGTTGGTTAAGCAGGGGGTGAAGTCAAAAAAAATTGTGGTCCAGTCCACCGGCATTGATGAGGAACGGTTTCGCTTTTCCAGTCGGGAGCGGGCAGAGATCCGCAACCGCTACAACATAGGCGATCAGGATATCCTGGTGGGCAATGTCGCCTTTATCCGTCATTATAAGGGACACGAGTTCATCGTCCGAACCGCGGCGACCATGCCTGAAAAGTACAAGTTCATGATCGTCGGCGGCGGTGATTCCCTGCCGGACCTGGAGGAGGATATTGCCCGGGCCGGGGTTGGAGACCGTTTTATCCTCACCGGCCACCGTGAGGATCCGGAGCGCTTTTTTTCAGCTATTGATATTATATTTTTTTCCTCCTATGAAACCGAGGGTATTTCCCAGTCCTTTATCCAGGGTCTGCTCTACGGTATGCCCCTGTTGACCTGCAAAACGCCCTCACTCATGGAACCACTGGAACATGTCGGAACCTACCAGATCATTGACTATGATGATGTGGAGGCGGCCGGCAAGGGGTTGCTTGAGCTCTCCGACTCTCTTGACCGGGATGAGGAAAAAGTTGAACTGCAACGGCAGGCCATTGCCGGTAAATACGGTTTGAAAACAATGATGAAGACTATTGTCCGGGTCTACGGTGAACATGGGGTCGGTATTGAAATCTAAAACACGCAATCCCGATAAGCGAGCTCTCGAGATATCGAGACCCGAAACTCGGAACTCGAAATCTGGAACCCGAAACCGGGTCATGGAACTCCTCGCCCCGGCAGGGAGTTTTCCCGCCTTTGAGGCAGCCCTTGAGGCAGGAGCCGACTCTATCTATGTAGGGGTTCCCGGCTTTAATGCCCGGGCCCTGAGTCGGGATTTCACCTTTGCCGAGATCGATTCCATGATCCGGCAGGCCCATGGACAGGGGGTGAAGGTCTATATTGCCATGAACAGTCTGGTTAAGGAATCGGAGCTTCCTGCCGCTCTGGACGCTCTATCCTGTCTTGAGCAGCTCCGCCCCGATGCACTTATTCTCCAGGATCTCGGCCTGCTCTACATTGCCCGGACCTGGTTCCCGGATCTTTCCCTGCATGCCTCTACCCTGTTGTCGATCCATAACTCGACAGCCGCCATGGAACTTACCAACCTCGGTGTTGAGCGGGTGGTGCTGGCCCGGGAGTTGACCATTGATGAAATGGCTGAGATTCACCGGAAGACCGACGCTGAAATTGAGGTCTTTATCCATGGCGCTATGTGTTTCAGTTATTCCGGGCTCTGCATGTTTTCCAGTCTTCACGGCGGAAAATCCAGTCTCCGCGGGCAGTGCGTTCAACCCTGCCGTCGTCATTACTCCTGGCAGGCACCGGGAAAAACGCAACGGGGTGAGGGAAGGGAAAAAGATACAAAATATCTGTTTTCCATGAACGATCTCTGCGGGGTAGATTTTCTGCCAGCACTGCGTGATGCCGGGGTCAGCTGCCTGAAGATCGAAGGGCGGATGAAAAGTGCCCGCTACGTTGCCAATACCGTGGCGGCCTACCGGATGGCCCTGGACAGTATGGATGAACCGGTCGAGCACCAGGATCGTATTCTCAGGGAGGCCCATAAGCTCCTGGATGAGGCCATGGCCCGCAAACGATCAAGTGGCTTTCTGCTGGCGGACAGACCCACCGGGGCAATCACTCCCCAGCAGTCCGGCAACAGCGGCCAGCTGCTTGGCCGGGTGCAGGGGCTGCAGCAGGAACGGACCAGAGATGGTAAAAATCGACTGACCCTGCAGGTTCGTCTGCAAGCACAGGTCAGCGAAGGTGACCGGCTGCGGCTGCACAATGAAAAAACCGGCGAGCGGATAAGTTTCACCCTGCGGTTTCTGCAAGTGGGCGGCCGACGACGAAAGGTCGGGATGCCGGGGCAGAATGCACAGCTCTCCCTGGGAGCTGATCTTAAAGGACGGAGCGGACGAAATTTCCGGGGCAGTCTGTTTAAAGTGGATGTAGGCTCCCGCATCGTTGCCGAGCGGACCGGCCGCAAGAGAAGTGAAAAGCTCTCCGGCCGCAAGATTTTTGCCGATAAGCGTAAGGTAGAGGAGATTCTCAATCATCTCTCCTGGAAGCGGGGCGATGGTAAAACAAAGCGGCCGGGAAAGGGAAAAAGAGGGGGGAATACTCAAAATATCGGTCGCCGAACCGGCAGAAAAGAGCTTCCCTGGTGGGTGGCTGTTCCGGGCCCGGCTGATTTGCGGCAGCGGCTGCCGGTACGTGCGGCCCGAATACTCCTGCCGCTCTCCCGGGACAATATGCGCAGTCTCGGCCAGCTGGAGGCGAAAATTAAAAAATATAGGGGCCGGATGATATGGCGCCTGCCTCCCGTCATCCATGAGGCGGATCTTGAGTGGTATATAAAACGGATCAGGCAACTGGCGGATTCCGGCTACAGCCGTTTTGAGCTCGGCCATTGCAGTCAGTACGGTTTGTTTGCATCCCTGCAGGATGGGGAGCAGCAACAGCGGCTGGAGTTGTACGGTCAGTACAGTCTGAACCTCTTGAATTCGGCTGCTCTGCATGCGGCCGGTTATTTAGGCTTTCAGGGGGCATTATTCTCCCTTGAGACCGAAAGCGAAAATCTTACCGCTGCAATTTCGCATTTCAAGCGGCAGCGGGGAAGAGGTCGGCCGCAACAGAGGATGAAACTGGGGCTCTATGTCTACGGGCGGCCGCCGTTGTTTACGGCTCGTCTGGACAGCGATCAGTACAACTACCGGCAGCAGATTGTCAGCCCGAAAGATGAGCACTATACTCTGGAGCATACGAACGGACTTACCCTGGCCAGGTCGACCCTGCCGTTTTCCCTGCTCAGGTGGCAGCAGGAACTCTCAACAATGGGACTTGATTACCTGCTGCTTGACCTCACCGGCGGGCCAATGAAGAGGGAGGCGGCATCGGTGAGTGCGCTTCTGTCCGGCGGCGGCAAACGGATACCGGTCCTGTCGGGAAATTTTCAGGGCACACTGGTATAGTCTGCCTGGATTTGCCGTGCTTGACAAAGCAAAAGCGGTTGGCTACTACTGATCGATTTTCGGCTGTAGTTTTGTTTTTTTTTATGCAAAGGAAGAATTAGACCGGAACCAATGACCAATAAAGAAATAGTCACCCGGCTGTACGGGGTACTTACACCCTATCGCAGCAAACTTATCATTGCCATGGTGGGCATGGTTATTGTTGCCGGCTTTAACGCCGTCCAGGCCTATATGGTCAAACCGCTTCTTGATGAGATCTTCGTCAACAAGGATAAGGAGCTGCTCAATATTCTGCCCCTGGCCCTGCTGGGCATTTTTTTTGTTAAAGGCATCTTTTATTTTATTTATTCTTATCTACTTGAATGGGTGGGGCAGTGCGTTATCCGTGATCTTCGCAATCAAATCTATGCCCATTTAAACCGGTTATCCCTGTCTTTTTTTTACCACATGCCCACCGGGGAGCTTATCTCCAGGATTATAAACGATGTCACCCTGCTGCAGGGAGCTGTATCTCATGCCCTGATCCGGATTCTGCGGGATTTTGTCTCCGTCATCGGCCTGCTCGTGGTGATTTTCATAATGGACTGGCGGCTGGCTCTGATGTCGATGATTTTCCTGCCCATGGCGGCAGCACCCATTGTCATCTTCGGCAAGAAGTTTCGCCGGGTTTCCACCCGCTATCAGAGGAGTATCGGCGAGGCGACCAATATCCTCCATGAGACCATCGGCGGGGCCCGGATCGTCAAGGCGTTCTGCATGGAAAAGCAGGAGGAAAAGCGTTTTGCGGCCCAGATACAACATCTGTTCAACACCTTGATGACTGAAACCAGGTATCGGTGCCTGTCCCATCCCATGATTGAGTTCATGGGCGGAGTCGGTATTGCTCTGATTATCTGGTTCGGCGGCATGCAGGTCCTTAAGGGAACATCGACCATGGGCGCTTTCATGTCCTTTCTCACCGCCCTGATCATGCTCTATGAGCCGGTTAAAGGGGTGAGCAAGATCAACTCCACCATCCAGTCTGGTCTGGCTGCCGCAACCCGTATCTTCAACCTGCTCGATATTGCGCCGGACATCGTGGAAAAAAAGGACGCTGCGACCCTGCCGCCCTTTCATGACTGTATTGAATTTCAGGATGTCGGCTTTTCCTATGAACCCGGCGAGCCTGTGCTGCATGGGGTCAATCTCAAGGTTCAGCAGGGTGAGGTTCTGGCGGTGGTCGGTCCGTCCGGCGGCGGCAAAACCACCCTTGCCAATATGCTGCCCAGGTTTCATGATGTTGATTCCGGGGCAATCCGTATTGATGGGTATGACATTCGGGATGTAACTTTGCACTCCCTGCGCAGCCAGATGGCCTTGGTCACCCAACAGACGATTTTATTTAATGATACGGTTCGCAATAATATCGGCTATGGCAGTCAGGACTGCAGCGAAGAGGATATTCGCCGGGCTGCCGATGCCGCCTTTGCTCTGGAGTTTATTGAGGGGCTGCCCGACGGCTTTGATACGGTTATCGGTGAATCCGGAGCCCGGCTTTCCGGCGGTCAGCGCCAGCGCATTTCCATTGCCCGGGCAATCCTCAAGGATGCGCCGCTGCTGGTGCTGGATGAGGCAACCTCGGCCCTGGATACCGAGTCCGAGCGCAAGGTCCAGAAGGCCTTGGAAAACCTGATGAAAAACAGAACTACAATTGTTATTGCCCACCGGTTGTCGACCATTAAAAATGCCGATCGGATTATAGTCATGCAGAACGGCAGACTGGTGGAAGAGGGAACCCATGATGCCCTGCTGGCCCGGGGTGAGGTGTATAACCAGCTGTATCAGATGCAGTACAGCGATTAGCGTGCCATGATCGTGCAAAATTTCCGGGGAATCTGGAACCGCCTGCCTTTTGAAAAGGAGTATCCGTTTACCGATTCCTGGCTCCGGAAAAAGGATGAACAGCTCCCGGACAGGCAGCTGTTTATGGAGTCGATCCGCCGTCTGCTGTTGGTGTACGTGCTGGGAGAAAATCGCAGGTATTGCTCCCAAATACCGGAGCAGGCGAAAACCATTCTCTGGATTCATATGACCGACCACATCGGCGATTCCCTGATGCGTCTTTCTCCCGTGCAGCTGCTTGCCGGGCGGACAGTCGATCTGCTTGCCGACGACAAGGCAACCCTGCTTTTAAAGCCGGAAGGCTGGTTTCGGAAGGTCATGCGCCTGTCCGATAAAAATCTCCAGCTGGATGCCCCGGAGTATGACTGTGTGATTCTTGACGCCCTCCACACCAAACCGTTGCTGGCCAAACATCGATTGCTGAAAAAAACACCTTTTGTCAGTCAGAACGATTTTTTTCATTACTGTCGGGATGACTACAACCTGACGCTCTGTTCCTGGGCTCGCATGGAACATCTGTTGAATCAGGAGGTTGATGATCTAGCAGAGCGTGCCCGGTTGGCAATGGACAGCCACTCCGTTTTTTCCCGATTGCCGGGAGAACTTGGTATCGGTGATGATGCCCTGGGTATTGTTCTCGGCGGCCGGGAGGAGTATCGCATTTACCAGCACTGGGTTGAGGTCATTGAACTCCTGGTGAGCAGGCGGCCGGATCTGCAACTGGTTCTGCTGGGCTCTGAAAATGGTGATGCGACTGCACGCGAGATCCTGGAACGTTTTCCAGACAAGAATATCATCGACTGTATCAACAAATACGATCTTGCCCGGACAGCGGCGCTGGTCGATAAATGCGCCCTGCTCCTGTGTGCCGATGGCGGGCTCCTTCATGTTGCGAGTGCCGTGGCAACCCCGACTGTGTGTCTTTTTGCCCAGGAATACCCGGCATTCAGGTACACTCCTTCGGACAGGTTTCGTGCCCTGCGCAGTGAGCAGGATGTCAACACCATAAAGCCTGAAGCCCTGGTCGGGGAAGTTGAGCTTGCTCTGAGCGGCAAGTGGCAGACGTGGGAAGAAAATACACCGTAAAGAACGAGCGCAAGTGTACATTATGACCTCCGGCAGCAAATCACTCATACAGAAGATACAGTATACCGCCACGTCGAGTATTGACTGGTTTACCGTGCTGCTTGCCTTCAGTATCCCGCTCTCCACCTCGGCGGTTTCGGTGCTGGCGGTTCTGATTCTTTTCGCCTGGATCCTGGCGGGCGACTACTCCCGTAAATGGACCGTCATAACGAGAAATCCTGTGAGCTTAGCCCTGCTTGGCTATCTTGGACTTTTTTTTCTTGGCCTGCTGTGGACTCAGAATATCGGTGCAGGGATGGAGATGATAGTGAAGCAGTGGAAGTTGCTCCTGTTTCCGGTGCTGCTCAGTTCACTGGTCTATTCCCATCGACGCCGGTATATTGTTTCCTTTCTTGCCGGATTGACGGTTGCCATGCTGATGACCTATCTGGCCTGGTTCAATATTTTGCACTATGGCGGGGTGACACCGGAGCATCTGACCAAACGGCTTTTTCACGTGGTCTATAATCCTCTGCTGGCTTTTGGCTTTTACCTGGTCTGCCATGAGGTACTCTGGGGGAAACGGGTTGGTATTCGTCGTCTGGGATTGATCCTGCTTGCCGCATGCATGGCCATTGACATGTTTATCACTGAAGGACGGACCGGACAGGTCGTCTTTTTTGTCCTTCTGGGGCTTTTGTTTTTTCAGTTTTTCAGCCAAAATAAATTCAAGGGGACCCTTCTTGTTCTGCTCATTCTTCCGTTTATCTTTGCTGCCGGGTATCAGCTGAGCCCCACTTTTCATCACCGGGTGGATGCGGTCGGCCAGGAAATCAGAGAATTTCATAAGAATCCCAATACCTCCATTGGCTTGAGGTTGTTGTTCTGGAAGAATTCCTGGCGGATAATCTCAAAACATCCGCTGCTTGGGGTGGGGACAGGGGATTTTCAATCCGCGTATGCCAAGGTCAATGCGGAACTGTCACCGGATATGGTTGCCACCGACAACCCGCACAATCAGTATATTTTTGTTCTCTGCCAGTTTGGAATTCTTGGTCTTCTCAGCCTGTTGTCCATCTTTGTTGTGCAGATTCACCAAGCGGTAACCATTAAAGATGATTGGAGAAGAGTTCGTTTTGCCTTTCCTGTTTTCTTCCTGACCATTATGTTGGCTGAATCCTATCTTGTCATTTACGAGACCGGATTTTTCTTCGCTCTTTTTTCAGCAGTCCTGTTTGCCCGGTCCGGCCGGCCGACCGGGCAGGGTGAAGCGCTGGAGGAAGAACGATAATGCCGCCGCGTTTATGTATCATTATTGTAAACTATAATACCGGGCAACTCCTTTCATGCTGCCTCGATTCCATCAGGGCGCAGAAGGCGCGTGACTGCCGGATTATTGTGGTGGATAATGCATCGGTGGATGAGAGTCTCGAGCTGGTTCGTATCGGCTATCCCGAGGTTCGACTTATCGCCAATGAGCGGAATCTTGGTTTTGCTGCAGCCAATAATCAGGCAATAGTTGAGACAGAAGCTGAGCTGCTTTTTTTCCTGAACCCGGACACCGAGCTGCAACCCGGTTGTCTTGCCGAAATCAGGGCGTTTATGGCGGCCCATCCGGAAATCGGGATGGCCGGTCCGGCTGTCATCAACAGTGACGGCAGTCATCATCCTACGGTTGAAGACAGGTATCCGGGCAGTCATTATACCTGTGGCGAGGTTGATGACCTCCCAGGAGACATTGCCTGGATTTTAGGAGCAGCTCTTGTTGCCCGCAGGGAGGTGATTGCCGAGGTTGGGGGATTTGATGAACGTTTTTTCCTTTATGCCGAAGATATTGATCTCTGTATGGAGATCAGAAAAAGGAACTGGTTACTGGGTTATATTGCCAACGCAAAGGTGCTGCATCTGGAAGGGCAGAGTGAAAAAAAGGCCTCTTTTGCCGATGTCATGGAACGTAAGGTTCGAGCGGAACTAATTTTTTTTAAAAAACATTATCGTTCCGAAACCGTGGCGAAAATACGACGGGCCAGATTGCTGCAGGCCTGGTGGCGAATTCTGTCGCTTCGTGCAAGCGGGTTGTTTTTTGGAGCGGAGGATGCCCATCGTAGAAAACAGATCAAGTATGCCGTCATTGCCCGTTTATATGGACAGGCATCCCCTTCGGAGGATCGGTGAAGGTTGCCATAGTTCATAATCAGTTCAGCAGCGGTGGCGGCATGGAAGCCTATATGTCGGGCCTGATCCGTGGGTTCCTCGCTGCCGGAGACGAGGTTCATGTCCATAGCTACGAGGTAGACAGAGCGCTGGCTGCCCGGCTGCCCTGTATTCTCCACAAAAGCAACCTGTTTTTTCTGCCTCGTCGCTGGAAAAAATATTTTTTTCTCCGGCAGTGTAACCGACATTTTGACAGAGATGCCTATGATCTGTCCCTTGGCCTGACCCGGACCTTTGGCCCGGATATCGCCGTAATCGGCGGCATACATCCGGCCTCGGTGGACGCACGTCCCGGCCGCAACCATTTTCTGCGGCGATTTCATGACCGGATGGAAACAGGATTCGAAGCGGCCATGTTTGCAGCGGTTCCCAGGATCCTGGCCCATTCCAAGGCGATTTCCGGTGAGATTAAGGCATATTACAGCAGTACGGACGAGGGAAAAATTTCCGTACTCTACCCGCCGATAGATACGGATTTTTTTAGATGTATCCAGGGACAGGAACTCGTCGAGGTCAAAAACAAATATCATATCGACCCGGCAAAGATGACTCTGCTCTTCCCCTCCCTGGGACACAGACGAAAAGGGTTGGATGAGTTGCTGGCTGCCTTTCGCCAACTCGATCCGGCTCGTTTTGAACTGCTTATTGCCGGGGAAGAGGTGCGCGGGTTTACTGATTTTCCCGGGACCGCACGATATCTAGGATATATAGAGAATTTGTCGGAGCTGTATTCCGCTGTGGATTATACGATACTGCCCTCGTATTATGAGCCCTTTGGGCTTGCGGTAGTGGAATCGCTGCATTGCTCCACACCTGTTCTGGTAACCCGTCAGGTGGGGGCTGCGGAATTGTTAAGTCCGGATGAAGGGATAGTGCTTGATGATAATAAGTCGGAAACGCTTGTGAGCGCGATCGAAAAGCTGGAGAAAAAAACGGTGGAGCCCGGGTTTGTTCAGCGCCATGGGCTCAGCCTCTCTCAGCATATAGCGAAGCTGAAGGTATTGGTTCAATGAGAACGTACCTGAATCGGTCAAATCATGGATTGCAAAAATAAGAGAATTTTAATCGTCAAACAGAGTTCTCTGGGTGATATAGTTCATACCCTGCCGGTTGCGCATGCCCTGAAACGTACGTATCCCGAGACGACCATCGGCTGGATTGTCCAAGGTGCTTTTGCTCCTCTTCTTGAGCGAGATCCGGCTGTTGATATGGTGTATCCGATAGATATTCCGTCGACCAGCGATCCGCAGGCGGGCCGTTTTGCGCATCTTCAGGCCTTGAGCGCTACCGTAACAACCCTCAAGGGACTGCATTGCCAACTCAAGCGCATGCCGTATGATATTGTTCTTGATCTGCACTCCTCTTTTCGCAGCGGCCTGCTGGGGCGCACCAACCCTGGCGGCCTGCGGCTTGGCTTTAAGGGGGCCAGAGAACTCAATACCTGGTTTCAGGACCAACTGGTCACAGTTCCGGAATCGCTGGAGCATGCAGTTGATAAGAATCTGTTGTTTTGCAGCCATCTGGCCTGTACTGCTGCTCCTGAAGACTTCCATATGCGTTGCAGTCCGGACGATATTGATTTCGTGCAGGTCTTTCTCCGGCAGCAAAAGATATCTGCTGGGGCGATAATTTTCTATGCCAACCCTGCAGCCCGCTGGCAGACCAAGTTCTGGCCTGCCCGCCGGTGGGCCGAACTTGCAGATCGTTTGTATGGACAAGGCGTGGTCATGATTTTTGGAGGCAGCCTTCAGGATGTCCCTTATATCGGGTCGATTACCCGACTGATGAAAACCCCGCCCCGGGTTGCAGCTGGTCATTTCAATCTGCCGCAGTCCGTTGCCCTGATTCAGCGATCTTCGCTCTATGTCGGCCTGGATT
>CAZPXI010000044.1:0-13812 GCA_964590715.1 uncultured Desulfobulbus sp. | reverse complement strand
CTAGCTGGAAATGCGTATTTTCATTGTTCGTTGTGCCGTTAAGCCATGCTGGTTTATCCGAAAATAGTCCACAACGATTTATTCTTTCAGACTCTTTTCATTATTCGTTGTGGCTGTGACCTGTACAATTTGGTCCAGCCATGCTGGTTTGTAGACAAAGAATGCCCCGTGGATAGCCACCCATGGGGTTCAGGTAAGCGTTCACCAGCACACCATCTTCGCTTGATCAGGCCTCCTCACATAGGCAGGCTATAGATTCGTCAGCCTGCTTAAACGAATATGGAGCACTGGCAACCGCTTACAGGACTGGGGGTTCTTGATCGTATTTGCTCCTTGGTGAACGGGTACGGGTTCAGGATCCCTCAGTGGCCTTGCGCTTTGCCGAACCAAACAGATAACCTGCAATGGCACCGAGAATACCGATCGGTGCGGTCAGCTGTTCGGTCGTCACCGCAGAGACGGCTATAAACATGGTCCCTTCGATGACCAGCACCAGGCCGACGGCGTTGACCAGGCTTTCTCCGGAGCAGCCGGGAGCCTTTTTCATGCAGAATAAAATTATGATCAGAAGGATCGGGGTGGAGACGACAATGGCGACCAGAAGCCACAACCTGTGCTTTTCCTGCAGCATCCTGTAATCGGCATCCCTTGCCAGCAGTATTTCGCTTTCGACATCTTTCTGACTCGGCAGGTGCTGCTGTTCAACTTTGGACGGACTGTTTTGAACAATTATTTGATCCCATTTTCGAACCGCCTTCGACAGCTGCTCAGTCGATGCGGACTGTATAAAAACAAGGCTGGAGCCTGAAACGGCCAGTATAGTGAAAAACAGTACAAGGTGAATACGCATGAAACCCTCCTTCTGCAGCCCGGCTATTTGTTACACCTGCTTGATATCTCGCCGTAGAGTTCATTAAGAAAGCGACTGTAGTACTCTTGGTCCGCTGCTGTTTGGGCCGCATCGAATTGGCTTCGTATTCGGCTGTAGAGCGCGTTGAGCTCCGGACAGGGGAATTTTTTTATATCCCGTCTGAACTGTTCAAGCTCCGGTTGGGGTTGTGGTTGGCGATAACGTGGGGCGGTCTGCTGAACCTGAGGAGCTCTGTTTTGAGAGGGGAAAGGCAGGAGCTCGGCGGCAAAGGAGAAGGCGGGCAGAAGTGCGATAAAGACTAAAACCGTCAAGCCCTTGCCGATGGTTTCGCCGGGAAATCGTACCAAATAATGCATCCATCCCTCCTTTTTCATGCAGAATGATTTGGAAATGCTGGTGGTAAACCAGCAAGACGCGTACCAGCACCGAACCTTTACGTCGAAGATTTTTCGTAAGAACCGGCAGTGGTGCCTCTCGGCAGATTTTTTCTTTGATTCTGTTTTGCTTTCCTTCTGTACGATAGAAAAAATATTGGTGGGTTGATCCTGATTCTGCGTTCTGCTGGTGGATATGCACCACCGGTTTTGGTGCATATTGGTCAGTTGTGAAAAATATTCTTTTGGAAGAATGGATAAAACAACCGGTTTGAGATCCTGTTCAGGGCCTGTTCGGTACGCCGAGCAGGGCTTAGGCAGGGTGCAACCTGGAACAGATGCACGGATATCAGATACCTCCAGGTTGGTTTGGATTTTGCTTCTCTCTTATTTCAAAACATCAAAACAGGTTACAGGTTCCATGACGGGGCTATGCCGTTTGCCTGGGCATGATCATCCGGTCGGTGCTCAACTTTCGAGACTGATGGAATCCATACCGCAGGCTTCCTGGAAAGAGGTGACAATATGGCAGTAAAAAAACGAATAATAAAAAAGATGAAAAGATGTGAAGAAGTACGGTACATGGAAATCAATCCGTCCATACCACTGCGTCCCATCAAACCAGGCCGGGCTGCATATTCGGAAATAGCGATAGTCCCTAAACTTTAATTTTTGCAAGGAGATAACAATGAGCGCGCGGCTCTTCCCTGATGATGTATTGTTTTCTCAGCGGTTACTGAAAAGTGATGGTTTGTATACCGGTGAACTTGACGGATTATGGGGGCCGATAACTGAAAAGGCTTCCAATGAGTTTGAGGTACTTTCCACCCAGATACAATCAGAAACGGCTGAATTTGATTTCCGTACCGAGAGAAATATTAGAACACTTTCGCTGTCGGCCCAGAAAGAGGCACGGATTTTTATGGCTAAGGTTCTTACCGCAGACATTAAAGCAAAAATAATATCAGGGACGAGAACCTATGCCGAGCAGAACAGATTGTTCAGGCAGGGCCGATACGGCAACCCGGGGCCGATCGTCACCCATGCACGGGGCGGAAGAAGCAATCACAACTTTGGTATTGCCTGGGATATCGGTATTTTTACCGAAAGCGGCGGTTACATCACCGAAGGTGCGGCCTATGATGAGGCTGCCGAAGCCGGAATGGCCGACACCCTTGAATGGGGCGGTAACTGGACGGCTTTTGTCGACAAACCCCACTATCAGCTGAAATTCGGCCTGAAGCTGGCAACTATCCGCAAACGTTTTGAAAACGGCGAAAGTCTCACAATGATCGTCTGAGACTTTTTTTATTTTATTATATTTTATTTTACAGCCGGCGACGGTAGCGAATCTCGGGAGGGATCCAGCTGTTTTTCCCTCAGCCTGTCTCCTATTGCATACGGTAAATGTCGTATTTTTTCATGCGGTAGCGCAGGGTGTTGCGACTGATTCCGAGTTTCCTTGCCGATTCGGATTGATTCCAGCCATGCTGCTCAAGTGCTGCAACGATCAGCTGTTTTTCCTGGGACGGCAGGTCAAATGATTGTGTGATGGCCTTTTTTTGTGCTGTGGTCCGACACCGTATCTTCTCCGGCAGCATCTCTGTTGTAATAGTCCCGTTTTTACAGGTCAAAACGACCCGTTCCAGCACGTTGCGAAGCTCGCGAACATTTCCAGGCCATGGGTAGCTATGGAGTAATTTCAAGGCTTCTGCGCTTATGGTCATCGATTGGTGGCCCTGCTCTTGACGGAACCTGTTGAGATAGTACTCGACAATTTCAATTAAATCTCTGCCCCGATCCCGCAGTGGCGGCAGCGGGAGATGAAAGGTGTTGAGCCGGAAATAGAGATCACTGCGGAAAAGTCCGTTTTGTACCATCTCCTCCAAATTATGATTGGTGGCGGCAATAATTTTTACGTCCACTGTCCTTGGCCTGGCCGACCCGACCGGGGTCACTGATTTTTCTTCCACTGCATGGAGAAGTTTGGGCTGCAGATCAAGGGGAAGATCACCGATTTCATCCAGGAGCAGGGTGCCGCCGTTCGCCAGAATGAAGGCTCCCTTGCGGTCATTTACCGCCCCGGTAAAGGCACCGCGACGGTGGCCGAACAGCTCGCTTTCCAGGAGATCCCGGGGGATGGCTGCACAGTTGACCCGGATAAAAGGGCTGTCCAGCCGTCCCGAGTGCGCATGAATAGCCTTGGCAACCATTTCTTTTCCGGTTCCCGATTCGCCGGTAATGAGGACGGACATTCGTATTCCACCGATCAGGGCGATATCTTCATAGACCTTTTTCATGACGGCCGATGAACCAATCATCTGGCCGCTCTGCGGTTCGCAAATATGCGACACTCCTTTTTGGCTTTCAGTGTCTACTATGGCTCGGGCAATGACTTCAAGCAGCTGGTCATTGTCAACCGGCTTGGTCAGGTAATCATAGGCTCCCTGCTTCATAGCGGTTACCGCACTTCGCACCGTACCGAACGCCGTCAGTATAACCAGCGGTACCTGTCGGAACTGCTGGTTCCGAAAATCCAGCACATCAAGGCCGTCCGCGCCGTCCATTTTTAAATCCGTCAACACCACGTCCGGCTTCATCATCTGCCAGAGCACCATGCCTTCCATGCCGTCCGCTGCCGTCTTGATCGAGTAGCCTTGTTCGGAGAGCACCAGTTCAAGCAGACGCCGCATACGTTCTTCATCTTCGATGATCAGTATCCTTTTCCTCATTTCCTTCTTTCCGTTGAGTTGAGCCATGCGGTGTATAACTACTTATTTTACCGCGCCAATGGCCACCAGCGGCCGCAGCGGCAGGCGGATAACAACCGAGGCGCCGCCATCTTCCCGATTGGTCAGTATAATGCTGCCGTTATGGGCTCGAACGATCTGACGGCAGACAGGCAACCCCAGGCCGACTCCTTTTTCCTTGGTGGTAAAAAATTTTTTAAATACCAGCTTGAGATCGTCTTCGGCAACACCGGGACCGGTGTCCGTTATACGAATTTCAAGCCGTTCATTATCGAGCTCACGCATCCCGATGGTGATACGTCCACCATCGACCATGACTTCCTCACTGTTGGACAGACAGTTGAGCAGCACCTGTTGTAACTGTTTGAAATCGGCATATATGATCGGAAGGCATTCAGGAAAATTGAGCTCAATCGTTACCTTTGTATTATGATCAGCACATTGTGTCCATTTGGCGACAAAGCGGGTTGTTTCTTTTTTGAGATCAACTTGACGAAAGCGGGGCGGTTTGTGACGTGCCAGCCCGAGCAGATTGTCAATAACCTGATTCAGGCTGTCCACCTCATCGACAATATAATGCAGCAACTCCTGCCGCATTTTTGGGTCACGATCGTCGCTGACCAGGAATTGAGCTGAACTGCGGATAATACCAAGAGGGTTTTTAAGCTCATGGGCAAGAATAGCCGTCATCTCGCCAAGAGCCGCCATTTTTTCCGCCTGCACCATCTTGTTGTAGACCAGCTGGAGTTGTTCCTTGCTCTCGGAAAGGGTTTCGTAATTTAAGGCGTTTTCAAGAGCTATGGTCACCTGGTTTGCCAGCGTACTGAAGGCCTGAACATCAAGACGACTGTACTCCTTCCCGTCTTTCCTCGGTCCAAGCAGCAGCATTCCGCCGAATTGAGAACCTCCTTGCAATCCATAGACCAGGGAAAAACCGGCCTTCTCTATTTCCAGTAACTCGTCTGACAATTCAGGGTCACCGGCAACCGGCCTGCAGAAAAACAGATGCCGGCCATCCTGGAGAAGGCTGATGAGTCGGCTTTGCGACCAGAGATGGGAACCAAATCTCAGGTCTTCAGGGTAGAGTCGGCTGCGTTTTTCTTCCATAATCATCAGGCCGACACCGGTTATCTGCAGTTGTCCAGGCAATTCAAGAACCAGGACATCAACCAGATCGGTCAGCTGCAGGGAAGAGGCAATCCGGCCGCTGAAATCACAGAGCAGGGATCGATAGTCGGGTTGACTGTTTAAAAATAAAAAGAATCCGTCTACACTCCGTTGAATAAGTTTTTGAAAGGGGCACAAAATAAAGGCCGTAGCCAGGAGAAAAAAAAGAAAAAATCGCCCTGGAACGTCTTGGGTACCCGGGGAAAAGATTTCAAGGGCTGCGGTCAACCCTGCATACAAACTATAGAGTATGGCCAGGACCACAACGTATGTGATACTGTGGCTCAACAGGCGATCCTTGTTCTCTTTTCGGCTGTTACGGAGGCAGATAAAGAGGCCAAGTGCAACCGCAGTCGCCACCCAGAGCACGGTCTGAAGTGAAAAAAGCGGTTGCTTCAGAATCAACAGCGGCAACAGGTAGAGGAGAAGGTAGGAGAGCATGCCGAGCGAGATGCTCGCAAAAAGAAGCCGGATCTGGTCTTTGCTACGGATCGTTGGTCGTCGTAACATATCGGTGGCGGATCGGGTAGGGGAGGATATTTGTACCAATTCTACCACAACTCAGTGAAAATGTCCGAATGAATCCGAGTTGTTGCTCAGTGGCCTACCCCTTTGCTCAGCGGGAGCCCTGCCGGCTCATAAAGGGACATTTTTCTCGAAGGCCTCCTGGCCCAGGATAAGCTTTACGGTGCTGAACGATCCCATGATGGTGCCTATGACTCCCGGGGCCATTACGCTCTGCCCGGCAAGGTACAGGCCTTTGACCGAGGTTCGGTTCAAAAGGGCTGTGGCCAGCATCTGGCCGGCGGAGCGCTGGACGCCATAGGCGCTTCCTCCCGGACTGTTGACCCAGTCGCGCAGGGTCAGGGGGGTGTAGGCATCAAGTATTTTCAAATCCTTGAATGAACCAAACAGGTGCTCCGCCTCAACGATCAGCTGTCGGGCATGGTGCATTTTGGCTTCAACGTATTTTTTGCCGCGGCGGCCGCTTTTTGTGTGTTTCCACGGTGCCCAGAGCTCATCCCGGCCCGAGGTCAGGATCGACAGCAGATTGATTCCCTTTCGTTCACTTGTGCGGATCTGGTAATACCTGAGGTCCGGCACATTGCCATCCCGATCCGTATCGATCTTGAAAATATTGTGGGGAATTTCCGGGTGGGCGTCCGCATCGATCCGGGCATGAACCGAAAAGATACCATGGGTGTCTTCTATGCCGGTGATCCGCTGCCGGTACGAGGGTCTGACCGCCCCCTTGAGCGGGAGCATATTGAGGACAACTTTGGGGTGGACTGCGCCGATGACGGTTGTTGCGGGCAGGTCTTCTCCGTTGCTGAGTTGCAGGCTGGTTACGGTCCGTGACTGGACATGGATCCGGTTGACCTCTGTTCCGGTGCGTATTTTTCCACCCAGGCAGCGCAACCGGTCGGCCAGCACATCGGCCATGTCTGAGCCGCTGCAGTTCAAACGCCAAGAAGAGGAGACATAGGAGGCAAGGGCCATGTTATGGTAGAATGCCGGGCAGTCATGCAGGGGAACGCCGATCCAGGACGAGGCAATGGCCAGCACGCTGCGTAATCGTGGCGAGACCTGCAGGTCATCGAGGATTTCGCCCAGAGACTGGGCCTGGTCAAGGAGTGAAAAGTCGTTTTCAGCTGTAGAAAGAAAATCAAGGGCGTGCAGTTGATCGGCTGCTCTGCGTATGGGCTGGAGTATTACGTCTATTTTTTTCTGTTCATGTGGAAACGTCTGTTTAAGATTTTCTTCAAATTGATCCATTCCCTGGGGCAGGTCGAAGCTGGTCGGTTGGTTGGCTGAAGGATCAAAAAGGTAGCGGTCAATAATGCCGTCCCGGCCCATACGTGTTACCGGAATATTAGCGGTAACACCCAGATAATCGAAAAATTTTCGCAGAATCTGTCCCCGGTCAAGCGAACCCAGATAATGCACACCCACCGCGCACTCGATTCCCTCTCGGGTATAGCTGCGCATCAACCCGCCCGGGTGGCTGTTTTTTTCAAGCACGGTCACCTCAACGCCGAGTTTGGCCAGAATGATTGCCGTGCTCAGGCCGCCGACCCCGGAACCGATGATCAGCACTTTTTTTAACGCGGAGGATAGATGGTTCATAAGTCTTGAGGCGGCATCTCTACCGGGCAATCAGTTCCCAGAGCGGACCTGTATGGCCGCGCTCGTGCATTTTTTTGACCGTCCGGGCGCTTTTTTCACCGCCGGAACCGACGATCCAGTTCATCCGTTTCCTCGCCCTGGTTACGACCATGGCTTCGATTGCATCATGTCCAATGGCATCGGCGCTGTAAAAAACAGGTTCCAGCATTTTTGTCTGCGAGTTGATTTTTCCTTCCTTCAGCGCAATCTCATAGAGTGCTGTCCATGGATAAATCCTGATGCCGATGAAGAAAAACAGGGCTGCTTTGTCCAGACGTTCGATATTGTCAAGGGTTTCAGTGATCGTAGCGTCGGTTTCGCCCGGTCCGCCGAGAAGAAAATAATGGGCCGTGTAGAGGCCTGCCTCCCGTGCACGTGTATGGGAGGTAAGGACATCATCGATTCGAAAGGGTTTCCGGTAGGTTTGCAGCATACCCTTTGATAAGGATTCGGTACCGAATTCCACATGTTTGAGACCGGCATCCGCCATGATGGGAAAATAATTTTCCGGCATCCTGATCGGAGCAAAAAAACCGCCCCAGGGAATGGAGACCCCGGCATCTCTGAATGCCCGGGCCACGGCTAGACTATGTTCCACGTCTGAATTGAAGGCGGAATCGGTAATAAACAGGTATTTTGCCCCGGCTTCCTGCAGATCTTTTGCTATAGCGCCTACGTCCCGGGGGTTGACCAGTCGGTGTTTTTTTCCTTCGATATGGGGATAGGGGCAGTAGATGCATTTAAACGAGCACCCCCGCTTGGTCTGCAGGTTGAGCATCCCGCCTTTTTTGGTATAGAACCGGTTGTGTGGAGAATCGCTCTGAAAGGACCGCAACTGCTCTCCAGGCCAGGGCATCGGCGGTTCTGCAGCAGATGACGAGGAGATCACCCCGGGGATTTCGGTTGGTTCCTTCCCTTCTGCAATGGCCTCGACCAGGAGGCCGAAGCGTTCACCCTCACCGATAATGCCGTAGTCGGACTTGAGGGCGGAAAAAACCTCGCCGGGCATAATGGTGAAACCGCTGCCGCCGCAGACGATGATCGCACTGGAGCGTGCTCGCAGCCAGTCCACCAGATCCCGGTACCCGTTGATGAAATAGAGCGGATCTCCAGCCTCGGTGTTGTCGATGTTACGGCAGGAAATGCCGATGATTGCCGGGGCAAATTCTTCCAACTGCCCGGCCAGCTCCTCTCTGGAAAGAACATTTAAATCCGCAATCCGCACCTGATGTTCCTGCGCGATGGATCCGGCCACATAATCCAGCCCGATGGGGTACACCGGGTAGGGCACGGTCAGGGTGTTGGGCGAGATGAGCAGAATGTTCATGGCCGTAAAAATTCCATCGCGCTTATGTATCGTCCCAGCCCGAGCACCAGGATCTTTTTTGCTTGATCCGCCAGGAGAATGTCATCACCTTCAAAGAGTGCTCCAGGGACCAGGCCCGTTTCAAGAAAGGAGACCGCCATCACCGCCGCCACGGCCGAGGCCGAGGCAAACTCACCGGTAAATTCCCGGTAACGGACCATGGGCACGGAGAGTGAAACCAGCTCCTGAAATCGCGCCAGCTGCTGTTCTCCCGCTTCATGCATGGCTGCCGGGATACCGGCCAGAATAACCCCGTATTCTTTTTGTATCCGCTCGTGTCCGCCCAGGGAATCGATCAGGGCGGCAACAGCATTCGTATCCCGGGCGCTTTGGTAAAAAGGAACCCGCACCCTGCATCTGTCCTCCTCTTTCCGTCTGCCCACGCACAAGCCGCCGCCGCCGTCGGCCAGGTCGGTTTCCTGGGTGATGGAGGGGTCAAGGAGCGGGGAGAGGACTGCATGGCCCTCGTCGGCACCGAGAACAAGGGCTGCTTTTTTTGAGTTCTGCAGGAGCAGATCAGCTGAAAGCAGTGCCTGCTCAAAGGAATAATCACCGTTGCTGGTGGTGATGTTGGCTCCGGTGGCGCCGAAGAGCAGCGCCACCTGACCGGCCGGGCCGTTGTGCACCGAGCCGACAAAATCGGTGGGGCTTGGAAACTGTTCCTCGGTTTCGGCCAGACGGGTCAGAAAATCATAGGTCTCGGAAAGCGCGCCCCAGCCGGTGCCCATGAAGACGGAGGTTGGTTTTTTTGTATTTTTTGTATTTTTTGTGTTTTCAACCGCGTTGACCGCCAGCGACAGGGCCATTTGCGGCAGTCGTTTCAGACGCCGAATCAGCCGGGGCGGCAGATTTTTTGAAATGATCGCAGGGTCGGCCATTCCGGCAACCGGGGTGCCGGTGTGCAGCCCGGTCATGGTGGTCTCCGTATTTCCGGCTCCGGTCAAACAGGAATATCCGAAAATCGCCAGCCCGTTCTCCGCCGGTTGCCTGCCTGCAGGCGGCTGAAAGGTGTCGGGCTGTGCGATCACCAGTGAGCCGTTGTTGCCGCCAAAGCCAAAGGAGTTGGAAAGAACGGCTGTTGTCGACCTGTCACAGGGCTCGGCCAGCGGGGCCAGATTCAGGGCCGGGTCAACCCGCTGCAGGCCGGTGTTTGCCGGCAGCAGGTTTTTTGTGATTGCCACTGTCGCCACCACGGCCTCGATGGCACCGGCTGCGGCAAGGCTGTGTCCGGTGGCACCCTTGATTGAGGAAAGGGGCGGCGGGACGGCAAAGAGGCTGCGTACGGCCTTGGACTCGGCCAAATCGTTTTCCGGGGTGCCGGTCCCGTGCAGGTTGATGTAATCGATATCGCCCGGGTCAAGCCCGGCATCGTCAAGGGCACCCCGCATGGCCTCAAGGGCGCCCCTGCCATCAGGATGGGGCGCAGCCGGATGATAGGCATCACAGCTCAGGCCTGCACCAAGTAGCTCTGCCAGGGGCCGGGCCGGTTTTTCAGTGGTCAGCAGCAGCATGGCCGCCCCTTCAGCCACGGCCATGCCCCGGCGGTCCACGTCAAGGGGCCTGCAGCCGTTTTTATCAACCAGTTGCAGGGAGTGGAAACCGAAATAGGTCAGGCGGCAGAGCGAGTCCACCCCTCCGGCCAGAATTCTTGTATATGGACCCCTGCGCAGCATTTTCATGGCCAGGGTGATGGCGACCGCACCCGAGGAGCAGGCCGTGGAAACCGTGAATACCGGGCCATGGCAGTTCAGCTTTTCGGCCAGATATTCGGCAACCGTGCCCAGCCCGTGCTGTCGGTATCGTTCTTTTTCCCGGCTCTGGTCCCGGAGCAGCTGTTCCGTGGTCAGGATGCCGCCGGTGGTGGTGCCGATAATGATGGCCTCGGGAGGCCGCCGGTCGTGTCCGGCCATGGCCTGGCTGGCAGCATTCCAGGCCAGCCGGTGGGTCCGGGGCGGCGAGTCGGGTTCGTCCAGACCATCCACCTGGCCGACCGGCAGGGGCGTGCCCTGGAGCAGGGAAAACAGGTCCAGCGGTTTGATGGCCGATCTGTTTTCCCGCAGGGCCTGTTCCGTGGCCGCAAGTCCATGGCCAAGCGGGCTGACAACACCGGCCCCGGCAATATAAACCCGGCCGGTACTCAAGAAGAGGGATCCGGCTGGTTTTCTTTGATGTAGTCGGCAAGAGCTGCCAGCGAGGAGAAGACTTTTTCACCGACTTCCTGGCTGTTGATGATAATACCGTAATCTTTTTCGACCATGACCACCATCTCCAGCACGTCGATGGAGTCGATACCCAGCTCTCCGCCGACCAACTGTGCATTCTCGTCAAAATCTTTCGGGGTGACATCCGGGAGATTTAAGATATCAATAAGTTTGATCTTAAGTTCTTCTATAAGTTCATTCATACTCTTTGGTTCCGGGTTTCGGGTTTTGAGTTCCGGGTTGATAACAGAAATGTGAGGGACAATGTATCAAGTGTTGAGAAAGTATATATAATGCAACAACAAAAATTGTCATCAGATTTGGTGGCTGTTCTCCGTAAAATGAGGTAATTGTAGCAAGATTAACTCCAAACGATAAGATATGAATACAACAACACTCACCGATCTGAACCTGGAAGATCTACTGCCCCATCGTGGTCGCATGCTGCTGATCAGGGATATCCTTGAAGTCGATGCCGACCATGCAATGACCCGTTCCGTGGTCGATGCATCCTGGCCGCTGGTCAAGGGCAATTCGGTCCATCCCCTGGTTCTGATTGAACTGGCTGCACAGACCGCGGGCGTGTGCAACGGCTGGGACCGGATTCAGACCCAGGGCCTGGATTCAAACCAGATGGGCTGGCTGGTGGGGATAAAAAAAGCAGAGTTTTTTATTGATTCCCTGGAGATGAACAGCAGCGTTATGACCAGGGCAGAGAATACCTATGTTTTTGAAAATTTACGGGAAGTGGCCTGCGCAATGCACTTGGACGATACATTGATCGGCCGGGCAACCCTGCAGCTCTTTCAGAAAAAATAAAACTCAATTGCACGTAATCCGCAGGCAGGAATAAGGGATACCATCGCTGAATATCAAAAGGCTTTACAAGCATAGCGAATTGATGATGCGTTTCTTGGGTTCTATAATCGGGAGAGCAAGCGATGGTATCCCTGCTTGGTGAAAACTTGAGCTTTTTAGCTCATGGGAAAATACAGTGGTAGATATGACGACCAGTAATCAAAAGAATGGAAAAAAGGTAGCCCTCGTTACCGGCGGCTCCAAAGGGATCGGCCGGGCTATTTGTATTGAACTGGCCGGACGCGGCTGTTACGTGGTGATCAACTACATGGGGGACAGGCAGGGTGCCGAGCAGACCCTGTCCCGGGTGGAGGAGGTCGGTGGCCAGGGGGAAATCTATCGGTTCGATGTCCGGGACACTCAGGGTGCGGAGAAGGTGATTGATGATATTGTCGATCGCCACGGCCGGATAGATATCCTTATCAACAATGCCGGGATCATTGCCGACGGCCTGTTCATGATGATGCCGCCGGAGAACTGGCAGTCGGTCATTGATACAAGTTTAAACGGTTTTTACAATATGACCCGGCCGGTGATAGAAAAGATGGTCCGCAACCGCAGCGGCGCCGTTGTCTCCATTTCTTCGGCCGCCTCGCTGATGGCCAATCGCGGACAGGCCAACTATGCAGCGGCCAAGGCCGGGTTGAATGCAGCCAGCAAAGCGGTGGCCAGCGAGGTAGCCCGTTTGGGCATCAGGGTCAACGTGGTGGCCCCGGGCCTGATCGAGACCGATATGATTGAAGACGCCCCAAAAGACCATATCAAAACCATGATCCCCATGGCCCGGATCGGCAGACCGGATGAGGTTGCCAAAGTGGTGGGATTTCTCTGTTCCGGGGACGCCTCCTACATGACCGGACAGGTTATTTCAGTCAATGGCGGGATGTTTTAGATGAGAGCGCTTCTTGCCTGCCTGCTTTTTTTTCTGTTTGTTCTTCCCTCCGGTCTCGTCCGGGCCCAGACCACAAGTTCCGGGCCGGAAACTTCGGTCCGGATACGCTCGGTCCAGGCGGATTTTATCCAGGAAAAAAAGCTGAAAATCCTTGTCCGGCCGATTCTTTCCAAAGGGCGTTTTGTCTTTCAGGCCCCGGAGAATCTTCGCTGGGAATACACGACCCCATTCCGCTCCGTCCTGCTCATGAACGGCGGCAGGATCCGAAAATTCACCGAACACGATGGGCAACTGGTTGAAGAACGGGGCCTCCAGCTTGATGCCATGCAGGTGGTGCTCGGTGAGATCAGCGGCTGGCTGGACGGCCGTTTCACCGATAATGCCGCCTTTACCACCGACTTCAGGGATGAAAAAACCATTGTTCTGACCCCGAAAAGCGAGGGAATGCGCAGTTTTATCAGCAGGATCGAACTGCGGCTTGCCGATCAGGTCGGGCTGCTGGATTCGGTCACCATTGTTGAAGGACCTGATGCCCTGACCAGATTGTCTTTTTCCCATGGTGTCCTCAACCAGCCCGTTGCCGGGAGCCTGTTCACCAGACCATGAACGTCTTTTTCGGATTCCTGTCCATTCTCCTGCTGCTCAGCTCCTGTGCATTGCAGCCCAAACAGCTTGAACCCTTTGCAGGTTCTGCACTGCGGCCTTCGCAACAGACGGAATTAATAAAAAAGTGTGCAGCGGTCTACCCGCAGGGCAAATATCAGTTTGTCCATGAGATAGAATTTTCCATGGCCGGCGGCGGTGGAAGCACGGTGGTCGGGGTCACGGTGGTGGACTCCAATTCCTTGAGCTGTGCGCTCATGACCATAGAGGGCTTTACCCTTTTTCAGGCCCGACTGGGCAAGAAGCTGGAGGTGGACCGGGCCGTGCCGCCGTTTGACAGACCCGGATTTGCCCAGGGGTTGATGGCGGATGTGCGGGCTCTGTTTCTCCGCCCGTCGGGGCAGGTTTTCTACGGGCGTCTTGCCAACGGAACCAGGTCCTGCCGCTGGACTACGGCGGATGGAAAGGTGACCGATGTCCAGCCCCTTGAAAACGGCTGCTACCAGATCAGAACTTATGACGCCGCAGGGCTGTTGACCCGGACCATAACCACCCGTTCCTGCC
>CAZPXI010000043.1:7710-13839 GCA_964590715.1 uncultured Desulfobulbus sp. | reverse complement strand
TCTTCCTGCAGCGTGGCTATATCCGGTGTTTCTTCTATTGCCGGAGTCGGATCGGATATTTCATCCACAACGCCCAGACCCTCGGGAACCTCCAGTTCCTTATCTTTTTTTGAATTTTGTTCCATGTTCTCTTTTCCCACCTGATCGCTCCCTGTAAATCCTGGTTCATGACAGGGCCGACGGCCCTTCATTTACTTTTCAGAGGTTTTTTTATTTCTTTGCAACTGTAACTATAGATCGCCGTTCCTTGCTGCCGCATCGTTACACTCTCGCCTGCAGGAACAATTTTACTGGAGAGCATCGCCGTTACCGGCAAGGCCGACAAATCTGGTCGGAACAATAAGTATGGGCTAAACCCATGTCAAGGGAGGAAAAACGCGGAAAAAAATTGAACAAAGGCTGCGCCCTGCATACCCGGCAAAACCGTGGCCCGGGTATGCGGCGCGGGAGAAAAATTCGCAACCTCTACGAGGCAAGGTATTGATCGATTGCAGCCGAGATCTTTTTGAAGATTTTAACAAATTCCTTTTCGTCGCGTTCCAGCAGCGTGATACGAAAGCCCTGGAGGTCGGTGGCAAAGGAAGACAGCGGCACCACGCAGATACCGGTAGAGGCCAGCATATAATAGACAAAACGTTTATCCAGTGAGACATCGGGGCCGGAGACCAGATCCTCAACGGTTTTGCGAACCTCGTCGTTGGAAATCGGCAGGGTTTGCTTGTGGTTGAGCAGACCGTCTTCAAAGGCAGCGCTCATATAAAAGGCACCGTTGGTCCGGTTGACGAGCACCCCTTTGGTCTCTTTTAAAATATCGTAGGCCAGATTGGAATAGCGTTCGTACCGTTTGATGCGCTCATCCAGGTAGACCTGATACCGGGGATGGCTTTTTATCCTGGGCAACACGACCTGAGGCAGGGTTGTGGAGCAAACCTCAAGCATCTTGGCATTTAAAATCGAGCTGACATAGGTCTCAAACATTAGGTCACGGTGGCCATTGTAGACCTCTATCCAGCCGCAGCGTCCGCCCGGCCACGGCATCTCCTTGGAGGTCCCGCGCATGCAGAGCGCCGGAACCTTGTCCCCGATAACCGTACAGAGCGGCGCAGACTTCGTGCCATTATAGGTGATGTTTTGGTAGACCTCGTCACAGATGATAAAGAGATCGTTCTTCTCACAGATCTCGACAATGGCCCCCATGACCTCGGCCGGATAGACGGCACCGGTCGGATTATCCGGATTGATGACCAGGATGCCTGCAACCGCCGGGTTGTACTTGATGTGGTTCTCGATATCCTCCAGGTCCGGGTACCAGAGATGGTTTGGATCCAGGATATAGGTTACCGGCTGATCACCGGCATGGGCGGCTTCTGCGGATGAATGGGTGGTATAACTCGGAGTCGGCACAATGACCCGGGCCGTGCGCTTGAGAAACCCGAAAACTTTAGAAATGGCATCTCCCAAGCCGTTGAAAAAGATAATATCTTCGGCATCAATCTGAGCGCCGCCCATGGCATTGGTTTCTCCAGCAATAAACTCCCGGGTTGCCAGCACGCCCTTGGTCGGGCTGTAGGCATAGGTTGAGCTGTCCTGAACCGCCTCGGCAACGATATCCTTCATCCAGGCGGGAATCTCTTCCCCCTTGGCCACCGGATCACCGATATTTTCCCAGTTGACCTGGACCCCAAGCTTCTGCAACTTGTTGCCGACATTAACGATGTTCCGAATTTCATAGGTCAGCTCACCTGCACCTATATGAAGGATATCCGTCCGCATTGTTCTCTTCTCCGCTTAACCACTTTTCTTTGCATTCCATTCCAACCCGGCCATCCATAAAAAAACCGGAAACTGCTCTCATACCACAGGGATCGGATATCGTCAACTCGGACACCATTCATTTTCCGGCAAGCAGCCCACTGACGACCTCACTCCCGGCAGGCCGGGCCAGATAATATCCCTGAACCTGATCGCAGTCATGCGCCAGCAGAAACTTGAGTTGTTCTTCCCGTTCAACCCCTTCAGCCAATACGGTAATTCCCAGGTTATGGGCAAGGACAATAATTGCATCCACGATTACGGCGATACTGGGTTCCGACAACCGGCCCATAAAGGAACTGTCTATTTTGAGCCGACTCAAAGGCAGACGCTGCAGTTCCCCCAGAGAAAAACGACCACAGCCAAAATCCTCCACCGCCAGGCGAACACCAAGACGGCTGACCTCTTCAAGACCATGCAGGCCGCCTGTATGGCGGCCCTCCATCATTGCGGCTTCATCAAGTTCAAGTTCCAGCAGCTCTGCGGACAATCCGTGTCTGGTCAGGGTCTCCGCAACCATGGCTTGAAATCCAGCATCTCTGAGCTGACGAGGGGAAATATTTATCGCCACCGGTACCGGTGAAAAACCTTCCTCCTGCCAGACGGCGATCTGCCTGCAGACCTCCTGCAGCACCCAGGAACCAATATCGACAATCAGCCCGCTCTCTTCGGCCTGAAAGAGAAAATCCTGCGGGTACAACACCCCCTGTTCCGGATGCCGCCAGCGGATCAGGGCCTCAAGCCCGACAAGCTTTTTGGACTTCAGCTCAAGCTGACACTGGTACTCAAGAAAAAACTGTTCCCGGCGCAGGGCCTCGGCCATCTGCTGTTCCTGCAGATGCAGTGAATGACGTCTCCGGCCCATCTCCGAATCGTACAGTTTGTAACTGTTTCGCCCATCATCCTTGGCCTGATACAGGGCTGTATCCGCACACTTGATGACGTCGTCCAGAGTATCCGAATCATCGGGGTAGATGGCAATACCGATACTGGTGGAGATATGCAGTTCATGACCGTTGACCTGGATAGGCTGGGCGATGGCATCCATAATCTTGCCGGCGACCAACTCGGCATTACTATGATTGCCGATGTCATCAAGGATGAAAACAAACTCATCGCCGCCGATTCGAGCAACGGTGTCCGACTGACGACACTGGGCCTGAAACCTGCGGGCCACCTCGATCAACAGCCCGTCACCCACATCATGGCCAAGGGTGTCATTGATATTTTTAAATCGATCCAGATCCAGAAAAAGAATTGCCACCCGGGTTCCCTTCCGGCGGGCCTTGAAAATGGCCTGTTCAAGACGATCTTTAAAAAGTAAGCGGTTGGGCAGACCGGTCAGGGAATCATGGTGGGCCAGCCGGTAGAGTCGTGACCTGCTCTCGCGCAGCTCCTGTTCAATCCGTAACCGATCCGTGATGTCCCGTGCAACTTCAATAGTCCCGTAAATTTCACCCTCAGAATCGCGAAGAGGAGAAGCCTCTATCTCAAAAGTGTTGTTGATACCATTGCCATGATACAGGTTATGAACCAGCGTAACCGCTCGGCCTTTTCCCTGAACCTGCTGCACGGGACAGGGATACTGCTCATCGTTGCAGGGATGAGCCCGCCCGGGAAAAAGCTGATAACATTTCTTTTTGCCCCCGCGGACGACCTCCGGGTCCACATGCAACAGTTCGGTAGCAACCTTGTTCATCAACAGAACATTGTAGTCGATATCAATGGCCATCACAGGGTCCGCAGCCCCGTCAATCACGGTCTGCAGAAAACTTCGCTCGTAATCGACCGCCTCATGGAGCTGCTGCTGAACGGCGGCCAGGGTCTCATCCTGTTTCTTCTGCCGACTAACATTCTGGTGGGTACCGGTCATCCGGACCGGCATATTTTTTTCGTCCCGCTCCACGACTCTGCCGCGATCAAGAAACCATTGCCAGCTGCCCTCCTGGTCGCGGATACGGTATTCAATCCGATACTCGTCGGTTTTACCGGTAAGATGATCGTTGAGAACCTGGAGAACCTTTTCCTGATCGTCGGGATGGATACGCCGCTGCAGCGAAGAGATCCCCTGTTTGCCATTTTCTTCCCGGTAATCGAGAAAATCCTTGCGGTCGTGGCTGGTGTACATCTCTCCGGTTTTGATATTCCAATCCCACAGTCCGGCCTGGGAGGCATTCAGGGCCAGCTCAAACCGTTCTTCCACCCTTTGCATCTCATGCTCCCGCTGCCTTGACTCTTCAACCGCAAACAGACGCCGCAGGGCCTGGGAGATGGAATCCGCCATTTCCAGGAGTAGTTGCAGTTCCGTCTGATCGATCTCACCAGCGGACGGAAGTTCAACAACCAGAAAACCAAAAAGTCCGGCCCGACAACGAATGGTAACGGCAACAGCCCCGCATCTGCCATCGGCATCAGGGCTGCAGACCCCGCAACTGCAATCTTGACAGAAAACAGCCGCATCCTTCTGCTCCAGGCATCTTTTACCGCAATCCGGCAGTTCCGAATTACGCAGTTTGTCCATGATCAGATTAAAACGTTCGCCCAGACCGGTTTCCGCCGTAATAACACTGCCCACCTCACTATCCAGTAAAACCATCCAGGCCGTGCGATGCAGCTCTTCTTTGACCAGTTGATCACAGATCCCCTGAAGAAGGGTCGGCAGATCCTGCTGGGTCAGCAGCAGACGATGGACGGCAAGCGAGGCGGCAACCAGGGTCTGATAACGTGTGTGGGCTGTCTGCATAATCAATCGTTTTTTACTCCACCGGAGCCAGGGATTTTTTCCCCCTGTTTTTCATAACTCTTCAGTTTGTTGAGCAAGGTTTTTCGGGTAATCTGCAACCGTCGTGCCGCTTCACTACGATTGCCGCCGGTCTCTTCCAGGGTCTTTAAAATCAAGGCTTTCTCCGCCTCTTTCAAAGTAGAGGGTTCAGGTACATCCGCCGGCTCATGGCTGTCGGCCCAGCGCTGAATCGTCGTGGGCAGACCATCTATATCAAGATATTCCCCCCGCATCAGAATAACCCCCCGTTCAATGGAATTCTCCAACTCGCGGACATTTCCCGGCCATGGGTAGCGGTTGAGTACATCCATGCATTCCGGCGTGATCCCGGTCACCTGGCGATTATTTTTTTCAGCAAAGGAGTAGAAAAAATATTCGGACAACAACGGAATGTCGCCCTGCCTTTCACGCAGGGCAGGCACATCCAGAACAACGACATTCAAGCGGTAGAAGAGATCTTCCCTGAAATTGCCCCGGGCCACCTCCTGCTCAAGGTCACGGTTGGTGGCGGCAAGGATACGGACGTCGACTGAAATCGTTTCCTGACCGCCCACCCGCTGCAGTTCGTGCTCCTGAAGCACCCTGAGCAGTTTTGCCTGCATGGCCGGAGTGGTCTCCCCTATTTCATCAAGGAACAAGGTTCCCCCTTCGGCCTGAACAAACCGGCCTTCACGCCGTCCATCGGCCCCGGTAAAGGCTCCCTTTTCATGGCCGAACAGTTCGGACTCCAACAAACTCTCCGCCAGAGCCGCGCAGTTGACCTTGATAAACGGCCCCAGGGCACGATGACTTTTATGATGCAGCCCGGAGGCTACCAGTTCTTTGCCGGTTCCGGATTCACCGGTAATCAACACGGTCGCCTCGGTCGGGGCGACATGGAGGAGCATGTCCCAGAGTGCCCGCATGGCTTCGGAAGAGCCGATAATCCGATCATCCTCGCCAAAGGGTTTTCCGGACACGGCCAGAGCCTCTTTCTGCAAGCGGTGTCCCATAGCCACTTCCAGCGTTTCACGTAACCGATCAAAATCCAGGGGTTTGGTCAGATAGTCGTGAGCCCCTTTCTTGATTGCCTCGACAGCCGAGTCAACCGAGGAGTATGCGGTCATGATCACCACAGGTATGGCCGGATTAATGGTATGAATCCTGTTCAAGGCCTCCATACCGTCCATTTCGGTCATCCGGACATCCATTAAAATGGCATCAAAGGGCGACTCCTCGACCGCCTGTACTGCACTGACACCGTCATCGGCTTCCGTCGCGTCCCAGCCCCATTCGGAAAAAAGGGTGGTCAACATATACCGGTGGACCTGCTCGTCATCAACGACCAGTATTTTAGCTCTGTCTTTTTGCTGCTGCATGGCTGGAACGTATCACTGCTTTAAAAAAACTCATAAAGACGAAAAAAATTATCAACCTGAGACTCCGGAATGACCGGGGCTCTCTCAACATTTCATATCATCAACAATCAAAACATGGTATTCCTGACACCTGACACCTGACACCTGACACCATGGTAGCATTAAATGAGGCCTCTG